>NZ_JBDNXE010000009.1:0-60047 GCF_047721585.1 Gluconacetobacter sp. | reverse complement strand
GCTGTCGGTCGAGGGACGGGGGCTGGGGGCCTTCTTCTCCTACAGTGGCCGGCATGATTGGGGGCAGGCCGTCGCCACCATCCGCTTTCCGCGCGGTGGCGACCCGGCGCGCTACCTGGCCGACCTGCAAGCCGTGCTGGCCGATTTTCGCGCGCATGGCGTCCCGCCCGCACTGGTCGAGGCGGCGAAGCGCGCGCGGGTGAAGAATGCGGCGTTCGACCGCAACAGCATCCCCGGCCTGACCCAGACCTGGCTGACGGCGCTGGTCGAACGCGGGGTATCGGACCCTGACGAACTGGTGCGCCAGTATGCCGCCGTCACGCCCGCCGCCGTCGATGCGCTGGTGAGGCGCGAACTGATGCCGGAGCAGGCGCTGATCCAGGTCGATCTGCCGACCGACCATATCGCGCCGGCGCATGACAGCGGCTTCGGCGGGGCCGAGAGTTTCGGCGACAAGCCGGTGCCTGACGCGCCGCTGCCGGAGTGGGCTCAGCCGGTGCTGGCAGCGCCGCCGGCCCCGCATTTCGCGCCGCCTTCCGCCGACTGGATCTTGCCCAACGGGCTGCGGCTGATCGTCCGCCCCGTTCATCAGACGCATACGATCCTGCTGCGTGGCCGGATTCATGAGAATACCGATCTGGAGGAACCGTCGGGGCAGGAAGGCGTCGGCCGCCTGACAGCCGGCCTGCTGCCATTCGGCACCGCCACGCGCGACCGGATCGCGACCGAGGCCGCCGTGGAGGATCTGGGCAGCCGCGCCGATCTGGGCGCCTCCTTCGGGCTGGCGGCCCAGACGGCCGATTTCGGCGCGACGCTGGCCCTGCTGGCCGATACCGAGTTGCATCCGGCCTTCCGCGAGGGCGATCTGGCGATCATGCGCGACAAGTTCGTCCGGGCGCAGAGGGGCTTTCTGCAAACGCCCGGCCATGCGTTCAGCCGTGCGATCCGGTCGGCCCTGGTGCCGAAGGATGACCCCACGCTGCGCGAGGCGACGCCGGAGACGATCGGCCGCCTGACGCGCGACAATGTCGTGGCCTATTTCCGGCGCGTCTATCGTCCGGACATGACGGTGATCGAAATCATCGGCGATATCGAACCGCAGGCGGCGCGGGCGGCCGTTCTCTCGGCCTTCGGCGGCTGGACGGCCGAGGGGCCGAAGCCGGACGTGACCGCGCCCCCCATCCCCGACCCGCCGGTAGCGAACATCCGGATGGACGGCGAAGGCCGGACGCAGGATCGCGTCTTCCTGATGCAGACGCTTGCCCTGCGCCAGGGCACGGCGGAGACGACGATGTTCGACCTGGGCAACGCGGTGCTGGGCCGGGGATTTTCGTCGCGGCTGTTCCAGGCGCTGCGGGGCAGCACCGGCTATGTCTATACCGTCGGCAGCACGGTTTCGACCGACAGGACACGCGGCATGTTCTCGATTACCCTGGGCGCCGACCCCGCGAAGGTGCCGCGCGTGAAGGCCGAGATCCTCTCCATTCTCGACGACATGTGCCACCGCCCGGTCGGCGCGGACGAACTGGGGCGGGTCAGGGCCGGATATCTGCGCACCATGCCGTTTGCCGATGCCTCGCTCGACGCGATCGCGCTGCGTGATGTCGGCCTTGCCACCCGTGGCCTGCCGCTGGACCAGCCGGACCGGAATATCGCGGCCGTCCAGGCGGCGACCCCGGAGCGGGTGCGCGACCTGTTTGCCCGGACCCTCCGCCCGAGGGATCTGTCGACGTTCATTTACGGACCGGCGCCGCCGTAATAGGAACCGTCGACGCCAACCGGCATTCCTGAAACGGCCTCCAGCGAGCCCGCACACGATGCATTTTATCCAGACCTTCAACGGGCCGGCCTTCCTCGACACCATCGTCAGCTATCTTTCGGCCTTTCTGTTCGGCACGCTGATCGGCGCCGAGCGCCAGTATCGGCAACGCACGGCGGGGCTTCGGACCAATGTGCTGGTGGCGGTGGGGGCGGCCGCCTTCGTGGATCTGGCCCAGCGGATCGCCGGGGACGTGGAGGCCGTGCGCGTGATTTCCTACGTCGTATCGGGCATCGGCTTTCTGGGGGCCGGGGTGATCATGAAGGACGGCACCAATGTGCAGGGGCTGAACACCGCCGCCACCCTGTGGTGTTCGGCCGCCGTGGGCGCCTGCACCGGGTGCGACATGCTGGCCGAAGGCGGGTTGCTGACCGTGTTCGTCATTGCCGGCAACACGCTGCTGCGGCCGCTGGTGAATGCCATCGACCGCATTCCGCTTCAGGGACGCGGGGTGGAGGCGAGCTATACCGTCAGCCTGCTGACCGACCGGGCGCATGTCGACACGCTGCGCGACCTGCTGGTGGCGCATCTGGAACAGGCCCGCTTTCCCGTCGCCGATATCGAACTGACCGAGCGGGGCGCGGACCAGGTGGAGATTGCCGCCACCCTGACCAGCACCGCCGTGGACCGGGCCGAACTGCAACGCGTGATCGCGCATCTGAGCGCCGCGCATGCGGTGGCGCACGCGAGCTGGCTGGTGACGCCCGAAGCCTGACGGGGCCTGATCGGGCCGGGCCGGCGGGCGTGCTCAAAACGGCAACAGACTGATGTTTCTTTTATCCTTGAGGTGCCTGTCACGCCTCCGTAATTTCGATCACGAACCAATTACGGGCAGCGATCGTTCGCTTTTCGTAGCAAGACGGGCTATTTGCCTCGCCCGTCTCGGCATCATGGGTGGCGCGACCCGCGTCCGGTACGCACCAGACGCGCGACGGACGACCTGAAAAGGATCGTGGAATGACGTATCTCTCCCGCATGCCCGGATTGCGGGGCCGGTTGCAGGCGATGACCTGCCTGGCCGGCGTATTCTGTATCGCCGCCGTGCCGCAGGGCGCGCGCGCGGCGACCGGCCAGAACAGTCAGACCCCGACCGCCAAGCCGACCGTCGCCCGCCCCGCCGCCTCCGCCGCGCCGCGGGCAACCGCCCGTGCCGTTCCGGTCGCGACCGCCCCGCGCGCTGCCGCGTCGGAAGATATTTCGGTGACCTCGTCCCGGCAGGCGCTGAACGGCGGCGGCGGCATGATGCGGCTGGAAACGGCGCCGCATACCGTGCAGACCGTGGCCAAGGAATATATCGACATGCGCGCGCCGACCAGCACGGCGCTGGACCTGATCAAGAACCTGCCCAGCCTGAGCGTCTCGACGCCCGATACCGCCGGCATGCAGGGCGGCATGATCCAGGTGCGTGGCCTGACCGACCTGGACATGGGCCTGATGGTGGACGGCGCGCCGGCGGCGGCGGCCAAATACATGGCCGAGAACATCGACTCCGAAAACCTGGAGGAAGTCAACGTCACCCCCGGCAGTTCGGCCACCGACCTGCCCGTAATGTCCGCCGCCGGCGGCGTGATGAACGAGCGCAGCCACACGGCGGCGCAGAAATTCGGCGGCCTGATGGATTTCTCCTACGGCACCAACAACATGTCGCGCGAGTTCCTGCGCCTGGAATCCGGCGAGATCGGCAATACCGGCGTGCGCGGCTACCTCTCGTTCTCCAACACCCATAGCCGGTCGTGGATGGGTGCGGGCATCAACGAGCGCCACCATCTGGATTTCGGCGTGCAGAAGGACTGGCAGAACGGATCGACCGCCAAGCTGTTCCTGTCGTGGAGCAACGAGAATTTCACCATCGACAATTACCCGACCGAGGACCAGTTCTATCGCTACAAGCATACCGGCCAGGGCTGGGGCCGGTCGGCCGACCCCAAGAACGACAATTACTGGCTGAACAGCAAGGATCACTGGAACCAGGTCTTCCTGACCGCGCCGGTGCACATCGTGCTGCCCGCGCGCCTGAGCCTTGACCTGCAACCCTATTTCACCTTCGGCCAGGGCTATGATGCGTCGCCGAACAACCCCATCTCGAACGCCGACGGCACGCCCTATAACGGGCCGAACCAGACCGGCTTCTTCCTGCAGAACGATACCCGCGGTGTGGGGACCGTGGCGAAGCTGAACTACCAGATCGACCCGCACAACATGTTCTCGGTCGGATACTGGTATGAAAACACCTACACCAATCAGTCCTACCCCAGCGGCGATACGCGCGCCGATGGTGGGCCGCCCAGCCCGTGGTACCTGTACAAGACCGGCGCCTTCACCTTCGGCCAGAATGCCGGTTACGAGATCCATTCGCTGTTCGTTCAGGATACCGCGAAATACCTGCAGGATCGGCTGGTGATCCATGCCGGGTTCAAGTTCGCGATGATCAATAGCTGGACATCCAGCTTCGCCAATATCGACGGCACCAAGGTGAAGGGGTCGGTCTGCGACAATAGCGGCGACTTCCAGCATTGCAGCAACAACCGCACCGAGCCGCTGCCGCAACTCTCGATCGGCTATACGTTCAACGAGCATCACCAGATCTACATCAACGCCGAGGGCGATTACCGCCAGCCGAGCGCGGTGGATATGGGCTGGCTGCCGTCTGGCCCGAACTTTCTGAAAAACCAGTATTCCATCAAGGAAGAACTGGGATATCGCTACCACGATAAATATATCATCTTCGATATGTCGCTGTTCAACTACAACGTCACGAACCGCATCGTGAACCAGTATGTCGGCATGAACAGCTTCTCGCCCATGTCGATCGGCGGCCAGACGATGCGCGGCTTCGACGCCATGATTTCGGGCCGCTCCATCCACGGTTTCAGCCCCTATGCGTCGATCGAATATCTGCATGCCACGCAGGATAGCGACGTGATGGACCCCTATACCAACACGCTGATCCACTCCAAGGGATCGCAGGCGGTGATGGCGCCGCGCGTCATGGCCAATTTCGGCCTGACCTATACCTACAAGGGCTTCTTCGCCAACGGCAGCCTGCATTACACCGGCCCGCAATCGGTCAGCATCGCCGGCGACCAGCGCATGCCGGGCTTTGTGACGAACACGCTGTCGCTGGGCTATCACTTCCCGGCTTTCCTGTTCGCGAAGTCGCCGACCTTCCGCCTGAACTTCACCAACCTGACCGGCTCGATCGTCCGCACCGGGCCGATGGGCGTGGTCTATAGCCGCAACGACCTGAACAGCCACAATGTCTACAGCAGCAGCTTCGCCCCCACCCTGGGCTATGGCAACTCCTTCATGGTCGAACCGCGCTTCACCATGACGGGGACCGTCTCGACGGCCTTCTGAGGGCTTGCCCGGCGCCCATGGGGCCGGGCTTTTGGCGTGGTGCGCAGGGCGCTGCCCTGCACCCGGAAGGGGGCCGAGCCCCCTTCACCCCCATTCGTCAGGATTCTAACCCGGTTTGGTGGAAACGCGCCCGGTTGTTGGTTTGAATGCACGCATTTGAACAGGTCCGGCTCTGCCGGGCTGACCTGACGAGACACCCTTGCAAGCCCCGCCCACGGCGGGCCGCCGCTGGGATGCGCGAATACCAGCGCCAGACGCATGGCTGGTGCCATGTTTTTGCGTACCGTCAGCGGCTTTCAGGATAGACTCCAAGATAGGGCCGCCCGCAAACCTTCGTCGCGTTCCGCTCGGTCATCGCTACAGGCTGTCGGAACCAGGCCGAGGGTTCCGCGACGAAGGGCGAAGGATCGCGCGTGCTTGCCCTATCCGCTGGAATATCCTGGTCTTTTTCTCTTGCACAATATTGATCTGGTTTATTTCGTTGAAATCAGCGTTCCATCTCAAATTTAAAATATAAGATGGAAATTCTTCTTTTCATTTTTTATCTATGCCAATAAAGAAACGTTCCAAAGAAATCGAACTGATCGGACAGGCTGCTTTCAACCTCTTTGTGAGTCTTACCTTGAGATTGTCAGTGCCGAAAAATTGAAATGACAAATGCTGCGTAATCGATCAGATCAGAAAAGACTGGTGAGGTAGAATAGGCGATTTGCATATTCTAATCCAATAAGCATGTGGATCGCCACTTTTACGCCATCAAGACTGCATTCAGGGACTCTTTCTGTTGAAATGGCATATCTTGTCAGTCGGCAGGGGTTGGCGTAACTGGAAGCCATAAGAACCTTGAGCCGACTTAGCCGTACCCGGTTTGCAGGGCTGCGCTTCAGGTCCATACACATCAATGAAGTTGGGATTGCGATGAACGCCTATTCAGATTACCTGACCGAAATCAAGGACAGAGAAAATCAAGGGCTCGCTCCCAAGCCGATCGACGACGGCGCGCTCGTCCGTGACATCATTACATTGATCGAGGACGCCGGGAACGAGCACCGGGCCGATGCCCTCAAATTCTTCATCTACAACACGCTGCCCGGCACCACGAGCGCGGCCGACGTCAAGGCCGCCTTCCTGAAGAAGATCGTGCTGGGTGAAACGGTCGTCCCTGAGATCACGCCCGCCTTTGCCCTCGAACTGCTTTCGCACATGAAGGGTGGCCCGTCGATCAAGGTGCTGCTCGACATCGCCCTCGGCGACGACAGCACGCTCGCCAAGCAGGCAGGTGAGGTGCTGAAGACCCAGGTGTTCCTCTACGACGCCGACATGTTCCGACTGCGCGACGCCTTCAAGGCCGGCAATGCCGTCGCGAAGGACGTGCTGGAGAGCTATGCCAAAGCCGAGTTCTTCACCAAGCTTCCGGATGTCGAGGACGAGATCCCGGTCGTGACCTTCATCGCGGCGGAAGGCGATATCTCGACCGACCTTCTGTCGCCGGGCAACCAGGCGCATTCGCGCTCGGACCGCGAGTTGCATGGCAAATGCATGATCTCGCCGGAAGCCCAGCAGGAAATCGTCGCGCTCCAGAAGAAGCACCCCGGCAAGCGGGTGATGATGATCGCCGAAAAGGGCACGATGGGCGTCGGCTCGTCGCGCATGTCCGGCGTGAACAATGTGGCGCTGTGGACCGGCAAGCAGGCCAGCCCGTACGTGCCGTTCGTCAACTTCGCGCCGATCGTCGCGGGGACCAACGGTATCTCGCCGATCTTCGCGACCACCGTGGACGTGACCGGCGGCATCGGCCTGAACCTGAAGGACTGGGTCAAGAAGACCGACGACAACGGCAAGCCGATCCTCAATAACGATGGCAACCCCATCCTTGAGCAGAAATACTCGGTCGAGACCGGCACCGTTCTGAAGATCGACGTGAAGAACAAGCAGCTTCGCGACGAGAACGGCAAGGAACTGGTCGATATCGCCGCCGCGCTCACGCCGCAGAAAATGGAGTTCATGAAGGCCGGCAGTTCCTACGCCATCGTCTTCGGCAAGAAGCTCCAGACGTTCGCGGCCCAGACGCTGGGGGTCGAGGCGACCCCGGTCTTCGCGCCGAACAAGGAAATCACGGTCAAGGATCAGGGCCTGACCGCTGTCGAGAAGATCTTCAACCGCAACGCCGTCGGCGTCACGCCGGGCAAGGTCCTGCATGCGGGGTCGGATGTTCGCGTGAAGGTGAATATCGTCGGCTCCCAGGACACCACCGGCCTGATGACGGCGCAGGAGCTTGAGGCGATGGCGGCCACCGTCATCTCGCCGCTCGTGGACGGCGCATACCAGTCGGGCTGCCATACGGCATCGGTCTGGGACAAGAAGGCCCAGGCGAACATTCCGAAGCTCATGAAATTCATGAACGATTTCGGCCTGATCACCGCGCGTGACCCCAAGGGCGTCTATCACGCGATGACGGACGTGATCCACAAGGTGCTGAACGACATTACCGTGGATGATTGGGCGATCATCATCGGCGGTGACAGCCATACCCGCATGTCCAAGGGGGTGGCCTTCGGCGCCGACTCCGGCACCGTGGCGCTGGCGCTGGCCACGGGCGAGGCGACGATGCCGATCCCGCAATCGGTCAAGGTCACGTTCAAAGGCACGATGCAGCCGCACATGGACTTCCGTGACGTGGTGCACGCGACCCAGGCGCAGATGCTCAAGCAGTGCGGCGACAACGTCTTCCAGGGCCGCGTCATCGAAGTGCATATCGGCACGCTGCTTGCCGACCAGGCCTTCACCTTTACCGACTGGACGGCCGAGATGAAGGCCAAGGCGGCGATCTGCATCTCGCAGGACGAGCCGCTGATCGAGTCGCTGGAAATCGCCAAGTCGCGCATCCAGATCATGATCGACAAGGGCATGGACAATGCCGCGGGCACGCTGAAGGGGCTGATCGCCAAAGCCGACAAGCGCATCGCCGAGATCCGCTCGGGCGAGAAGCCCGCGCTGGCGCCCGATGACAATGCGAAATATTTCGCCGAGGTCGTGGTCGATCTCGATCAGATCGACGAGCCGATGATCGCCGATCCCGATGTGAACAATCCCGACGTGTCCAAGCGCTATACCCACGATACGATCCGCCCGGTTTCGTACTATGGCGGCACCAAGAAGGTGGACCTCGGTTTCGTGGGCTCCTGCATGGTGCACAAGGGCGATATGAAAATCGTGGCCCAGATGCTCAAGAACCTTGAGAAGGCTGCCGGAAAGGTGGAGTTCAAGGCACCGCTGGTTGTCGCCGCGCCGACCTACAACATCATCGACGAACTGAAGAGCGAGGGGGATTGGGAAATCCTCGAACGCTATTCGGGCTTCGAATTCAATGACCTGCTGCCGAAGGCCACGGCGCGGACCGAATACGAGAACATCCTCTATCTGGAGCGCCCCGGCTGCAACCTGTGCATGGGCAACCAGGAGAAGGCGGAAAAGGGCGATACCGTTCTGGCGACATCGACCCGTCTGTTCCAGGGACGTGTCGTGGAAGATTCCGGCGAGAAGAAGGGTGAATCGCTTCTGGCCTCGACCCCGGTCGTGGTGCTGTCGGCGATCCTTGGCCGGATGCCGAGCAATGAGGAATACAAGGCGGCCGTCGAAGGGATCGATCTGACCACGTTCGCTCCGCCGAAGATGACGCCGATCGACTCGCAGTCCGTCCATTACTAAGGCGTGTCGTCAGTCAAGGACTGGGCTTTCGAGCCCGGAACGCCCATTTGATTTGTGATGTTTCCCCTGTTTTTCAGGGGAAACATCAATATGTCTACGTGGCTCGCGTGCGGCCAGCGGGAGTGGATACAGGATCTTCTCCCGCGTCTCGCGGGCTATTCCGGCAGGATGGTGGCGGATAGCCCTGGCCCTCCGGTGGCCGACCGACCTGGAAAATCCACGCCATTGTCGATGTCTCGGGAAAGGCTGCCCGCCCCCTGATGCCCGGTCAGAGCGCCGGCATCACGGACGCGGATGCCCTGTCCGGATGAAAATCCCGATGCTTTCAATAGCCGGTATAGCGCCCCGGCCGGTGGAAGGTGGCGACCACGCCGCTGATGGCGATGGCGCTGATGGCGGACAGCCCGACATGGGCGAGGTCGATTTTAAGAGTCGATATGGCCAGGATGAAGCAGTCGATGGCGAGCTGGACCTTGCCGACGTTCCAGCCCCGGTTCTTGTAGAGCCATAGCGTGACCACGCCGGTACCGCCGACGCCGGCCTGATGGCGGGCGAGGGAGAGGATGCCCATGCCGATGACGGTGCCGCCGAAGAAGGCGGCCCAGAGGGGGGCGATGGAGCCCAGGGTCATGATATGGGGGAAGAGCAGCGCGAACAGGGTGATGCTGCTGCTGACGAGGAAGGTCTTGATCGTGAACGCCCAGCCCATGGTACGGCTGGCGAAAATGAGGAAGGGGATGTTGATCAGCGTGAACAGCGTGCCCGCCGAGAGCGGCAGGACGTAGGACAGCAGCAGCGCCACGCCGGCCACGCCGCCCGTGACCAGACCGGCATGATGCAGGCAGGCCAGCCCGAGCACGATCAGCGAACAGCCGATGACCAGCGCGTAGGCGTCTTCGAACACTGTATGACGAAGGGCGGCGGATTCGCCGGAAGACGGGCTGGGCATGGCGGCCATGGGTCTGGGATCAGGGAGTGGAATCCCTTCCTAAAAAGGCCGCCGCGCCGTGTAAAGGGCGTGGCCCCGCCACGGTTACTCCGTGGCGCGGTCGATCTTGCGGCCCAGCTTTTCGGCCGGTCCCTTCGGCGGGTCGACGGTGTCCTGTACCTTGTTGCCGAGATTGTCGATCTTCTGGCCCAGGGTCTCGGGCTTCTTCTTGCACCCCGTCAGGGCGACGCAGCACAGAGCGGCGGCCAGGGCGGCGTGGACGAACAGACGCATGGATAATCCCCTTGTTTTTCGTAGGGATACAACGTCGCGAGCCCGTGAAGTTTCCGTGCCCGTCAGGGCGCGGGGGCTGGAGCGGGCGCTTGGGCGGGTGCGGCGGGCGTGCCGCCGTCATCCTGCTGCACTTCGACATCGGCCAGGCGCGACTGGGCCAGGCTGAGGGTGGCCGAAGCCGCGCCTGCCGCGTCGGGCTGGACATCGGAGAAATAGAACATGCGGGTGGGAAAGGCGAACAGCACCCGGCGCCCCCGGAGGAAATCCATGCCCAGTATGTTGAACTGCGCATTGGTGACATCGGCCGACAGGGATGCACCGTGCCAGGTGCCGATCGCGACGGGGGCAAAGCGGTGGCGGCGGCCGATGATGGCATTGCCGGCATCGGTGCGCGAGCGCGGATCGGCCGCGAGCTCTGCCTTCCCGACCCCGATATCGGCCGCATCGGCCGTGCGCAGGACCGAGGCGTTGGAGCCGGGTTCGACCTCCATGCCCACCAGCGCGCCATTGAGCGAAACCTGCACCGTGACATTCATGCCCTGCGCATTGGGCATCAGCAGCGCGGAATAGGCGTGCGCGCCGACCAGCGCCGGCAGGGGCGAACATGCGGCGGCGCCGGTCTCCCTGAACAGGGTGATGATGTGGCGGGGGAAATCCATCAGGACATCGTAATTGCCCAGAATATCGTAACCCACCACGCCCAGGATCGGGAGGCCCGCCACCTTGCCGTCCATCCGGCCCAGAATGATGGCCGGGACTTGCCGGGCCGTGCCGCGACCGAGTTCCAGCCGATCGACGGTGGTCTCGAACGTTTCGGCCGGGCCGGTGATCGTTTGCATATGCACCGCCCGGCCGTGGTCATATTCGAGGCCCGGCCGTTCGAAGACGCCAAGCGTCTCCTGCGACATGCCGAGAAAGGCCATGCCCTTGGCCGCACCGAATGTGATCGCCACGCCGGGACTGCCCTCCCCCGTCAGCAGCGGCAGGGACAGGACATGGGCGATACAGGAACCCGCCTGCGGGACCGGCGGCGTGTCGTCCGCCGCACTGGCCACCGGTGCTGCCGGTGGCGGGACGACAGGGGCAATGTGCCGCCCGCGTGCCGCGGCCATCGGCGCTGGCAGGAACATCAGCGGAACAGCCGGCAGCAGCATGAGGATGGAACGCACCGCGTTCCGCGCCGGCGCGCCACGCCCTGACTTCATCATTCCGACATGACCTCCCGATAGCCGTCGGAACGACGATTTCAGCGCCTCGGAGACGGTTTACACAGTCGGCCTGCCGCGCGGCGCGTGCCGCACGGCAAGCTGCCTCTCACTCTTGGCCCAGACGGCCGATATGATAGCGGATCTCGCTGAGGACGCGCGCGATGACTTCGGCGGGCGGACCTTCGCATTCCACGACCAGCGCATGCTCGTCGGGCGTCGGGACTTCCAGGGTCGCAAGCTGGCTGGGGAGCAGGCTGGGCGGCATGTAATGGCCCTGGCGGCGGGCCAGCCGGGTTTCCAGCATCGTCTTCGGCACATCCAGGTAGATGAACGTCACCCGGCGCGACGCCCCCCGCAGAATATCGCGATAGGAGCGTTTCAGCGCCGAGCAGGTCAGGATGCCGCCGCCGCCATCGGCCAGGCGCTCCGCGATCCAGTCGTGGCAGAGCCCCAGCCACGGCAGGCGGTCCTCGTCGGTCAGCGGGATGCCGGCGGCCATCTTTTCGACATTGGCCTCGGGGTGCAGGAGGTCGCCCTCCTGGAACGGCCAGCCCAGCAGATTGTGCAGCCCCTCGGCCACGGAGGTCTTGCCGCTGCCCGAGACGCCCATCAGCACGATGACATGAGGGGGAATGCCCTCCGCCACCGCCAGCGGCGGGTGCCGCTCCTGCCCCGGGGCGCTCATGCCGCCACCAGATGGGTCAGGCCGTCGCGGCCGGCCACGATGACTTCGGAAGTGCGGCTGGTGAACAGGCCGCTTTCGATGACGCCGACGATCTGGCCGATCGACGCCTCGAGCGCCTTGGGGTGGGCGATGGGGCCGAAGGTGCAGTCCAGGATCAGGTTGCCGCCGTCGGTGACGAACAGTTCGCCATCGCGCTTGGTGCGCAGGGCCACCCGCGCGCCGAGTTCGCCCAACTGACGGGCCGTGCTCTCCCAGCCGAAGGGCGTGACCTCGACGGGGACCGGCGAGCGGCTGCCCAGGTGATCGACCAGCTTGCCCTCATCGACGATGACGACGAAGCGCCGGGCCGCCGCCGCCACGATCTTCTCGCGCAGCAGGGCGCCGCCCAGGCCCTTGATCAGGTCCAGCGAGCCGCGCTCGACCTCGTCCGCGCCGTCGATCGCGAGATCGAGCTGGGGGTGGCTGCCGAAATCGACCAGCGTGATGCCCAGGGCGCGGGCCTGTTCCGCCGAGCGTTCGGAGGTGGGGATGCCGACGAAGCGCAGGCCCTCCGCCCGGCGCCGGCCCAGCGCGTCGATCATCAGCGCCGCCGTGCTGCCCGTGCCCAGGCCCACAGCCATGCCATCCTGCACCATCGCGGCGGCTTCCTCGGCCGCCCTGCGTTTCAGTTCGACCATCGGGTCGGAATTCTGGCCGCTCATCCTGTTCCCTTTCCGGGACCTGCCGGGGTATGCCGACGGCCCTCTTCCTCTTTATCCGACCATCCCCGTTAACGTCGGGGTGCCGGGATCGTCATACGCCAGCAGCCGCCTTGTCGACCAGCCAGGTAAGCCCGCCCTCGGTGGTGATGTGGCTGGCGGGTTCCACCGGGTCGCCGGCGCGGACGCGGGCGAAGACATCGCGCTTGGCCGCGCCGGCCAGCATGAACACCACATGGCGGCTGGAATGGATCGCCGGGTAGGTCAGCGTCAGGCGGGTATGGGGCGCGTCGTCGGGCACGCAGGTGGAGACCCACAATCTGCGCTCCTGCAACACCGGCTGGCGGGGAAACAGCGACGCGGTATGGCCGTTATCGCCCAGCCCCAGCAGCACGACATCGAACAGCGGCCGGCCGGGCTGCAACTCCTTAGCGCCATAGAGCGCCTGCAATTCCGCCTGGTAGCGCGCGGCGGCCTGGACCGGGTCGCCGTCGGTGGGCATGGGGTGCACCTGCGCCGGGGGGATGGCGACATGCGACAGCAGGGCCGCCTGCGTCATCGCGTAATTGCTGGCCGGGTCGGACGGCGGCACGAACCGCTCGTCGCCGAAGAACAGATGGGTGCGCGCCCATGGAAAACGGGTGGCGTACTCGGCCGAGCCCAGGATCTCGTACAGTCGCTTGGGCGTGGAGCCGCCGGACAGCGCGACCACGAACGGGCCGTCGGTCTTGGCCAGCGCCAGTTCGGTCAGCCATTCGGCCATATGGCGGGCGATCGCCTCGCCATCGGCCAGCACGACCAGCCGGCCGCTCGTTACGTCATGGCCCATCAGGCATTCTCCCCCAGAATATAACGCTCGACCCCCACCGCGAAGCCTTCCTCCTCGGAGGAGGTGCTGACATGGGTGGCCTGCGCCTTGACCTCGTCCGACGCCTGCCCCATCGCGATGGACAGGCCGCTGGGGCGGAACATCAGCACATCGTTGGGCTGGTCGCCCAATGTGGCGATCTGCGCCGCCGGGATGCCCAGCAGCCGCTCCAGCGCCGCCACCACGCCGCCCTTGTTGGCATCGTGGTGCGTGACATCGACATAATATGGCTGCGACCGCGCGGCGGACGCCGCGTCGCCCAGCGCCTGTTGCAAATCGTGCTCGACCCGCTTCATCAGCTCCAGATCGTCGGAGACGCCGGTGATCTTGACCACCTGGTCCAGCGTGGCCCCCACATCGGCCGCGACCTTCGGCGGGAATTTCACCGTCCATTGCTCGCGCGCCACATGCGGGGCGTCGGCGTTGGAGACGATCCAGTCATTGCCGTTATAGACCCAGGGATCGACCTTGTGGTCGCGCAGGATCTCCAGCGTGCGGCGCGCCACTTCGGGCGTGAGGGTGTGGGATTCGATCACCGTGTAATCCGGCCGCACGATCATGCCGCCATTGAAGCCGGCGATCGGCTGGTCGATATGCAGCGGGTCGATGACCATCTTCATGCCCATCGGCGGGCGGCCGCTGGTGATGGTGAACAGGATGCCGCGTTCGCGCAGGCGCTCTACGGCGCGGATCGCGCGGGGGGTCAGGATCTTTTCCCGCGTGACCAGGGTTCCGTCGACATCGGCCAGTACCAGCCGGATCTGATCCGTGCCCATTCGTTTATCCTCCGTCCTTGAGATCGGGCTCTGCCCGAACCCGGAAGGGGACAGTCGTCCCCTTCACCCCTGATCGTTCGACTGGTTTCCAAAGGCGACTGCCTTTGGTGGGGTGCGGGGCAAAGCCCCGCGTTTCACGCTCGCGGCAGAACATAGTCCTGCATCGCCTTTGCCCAACCGTCGGCCGTGTTGGCGGCGGTGACGAAATGGGCGTGGGTTTTCACGGCATCCGGCGCATTGCCCATGGCGATGGCGACGCCGGCTTCGTCGAGCATCGGCACGTCGTTGTTCATGTCGCCAATGCACGCCACCTCGCCGATATCGACCCCCATCAGCCGGGCCAGCTCCATCGCGGCAAAGCCCTTGTTGGCCTGGGGGTGGGTGATATCGAGATAATAATCCGACGACCGGTGGACGCTGGCATGGCCGGCAAGCAGGGTCGCAAGACGGGCTTCGGTCTGGGCCAGACGGGGGAAGTCGGTCGAGGCGCCCATGATCTTGCCGACATCATGATAATGGCCGGTGAAATCGGGCACCACCACCGGATCGGTCTGCACCGTCTCGCGCTCGCGCGCCACATAGGGGCCGTGGGGATCGGTGATCAGCCAGTCGCGGCCGATGAACAGCCACGCGCTGACATCATCCTCATGCAGTGTGCCGACCGCTTCGCGCGTCGTCTCGGGCGCCAGCGACAGGCGGGAGAGGATGGTGCCGTCGGGCCGCGCCACCAGACCGCCATTCAGCCCCGCATAGGGCGTGTCGATGCCCAGCGGGCCGAGGAACATTTCCATGCCGCGTGGGGCGCGGCTGCTGACGAGGCACAGCGTGATGCCGGCCGCGCGCAGGGCCTTTGCCGCATCCAGCACCGCGTGGGTCAGGCGCTTTTCGGGCGTGACCAAGGTGCCGTCGATGTCGGAGACGACCATCCGCACGCGCCCCGAGGGGCCGGAGCGGGTTTGCGCTTGCGGCACGCTCATGCGCCCAATGCCAGCCAGTGGCGGCCGTCGCGGGCCAGCAGGGCGTCGGCCTCGACCGGGCCGGATGAGCCGGCGGCATAGGCGCAGAGCGGGTCGGCGCCGGGACGGGTGCTCCAGTCCAGTGCCGGCTGGACCACCTGCCACCCGGCCTCAATATTGTCGGCGCGCTGGAACAGGGTGGCGTCGCCGATCAGGCAGTCATAGATCAGCGTCTCATAACCGGTGCTGGGGCCGTCACTGAACCATTCGGAATAGTCGAACTTCATGCGCACCCCACCCAGGCGCACCGTCGGGCCGGGGACCTTCGCGCCGAACTGCAACGTCACGCCCTCGGTGGGCTGGATGTGCATGGTCATGATGTTGGGCGTGAGGCGCTCGACCGGCGTGTCGCGGAACAGCGCGTAGGGCGCGTGGCGGAAATGGATCGCGATTTCGGTCCGGCGCTCGGCCAGGCGCTTGCCGGTGCGCAGGTAGAACGGCACCCCCGCCCAGCGCCAGTTATCGACCGCCAGCTTCATCGCGACATAGGTTTCGGTCTGGGAGTCGCGCGCCACGTCGGGCTCGTCGCGATAGGCGGGAACGTCCTCGCCATGCAGCAGGCCGGCGACGTACTGGCCGCGCACCACGTCGTCGGACCCCACGCAATGGGCGGCCTTCAGCACCTTGGATTTTTCGTCGCGCACCGCGTCGGCGTCGAAGGAGACCGGGGCTTCCATCGCCGTCATCGCCAGAAGCTGCATCAGGTGATTGGGCACCATGTCGCGCAGGGCGCCCGTGCCCTCGTAGAAGCGGCCGCGCCGCTCCACGCCCACGGTCTCGGCCGCCGTGATCTGGACGTGGTCGATATTCTGCCGGTTCCACAAAGGCTCGAAGAAACCGTTGGAGAAGCGCAGGGCCAGGATGTTCTGGACCGTTTCCTTGCCCAGGTAATGGTCGATCCGATAAATCTGCCGTTCGCGCAGCACGCCCAGCAGGCGGCGGTTGAGTTCCTTCGCCGAGGCCAGATCGTGGCCGAAGGGTTTTTCGACGATCACGCGGCGGAAGGCGCTGTTGGCTTCGGTGACCAGGCCGGATTCGCCAAGATGATCGCTGATGGAACCGAAGAAGCGGGCGGCGACGGCGAGGTAGAATACCGCGTTGCCCGAGCCGATCCGTTCGGTCAGGCTGGCATAGGTCGAGGCTTCCTCGAACGAGCCGCGCAGGTAGGTGATCCGCTGGCTGAGCCAGGTCCACATATCCTCGCGCAGGGTTGTGGCGGCCGTGCCGCGCCTGGCCACGAATTCCTGCAATGCCTCGTTGAACTGCGCGCGCAGCACGTCGTCGGACAGGTCGGCCCAGTCGACCGCGATGATCGAGAAATCGTCGTCCAGCAGGCCGGCGCAGGCCAGATTATAGATGGCGGGCACCAGCAGCCGCTTCGTCAGGTCGCCACCGCCGCCGAAAATGACGAAGACGCACGATGGCGCACGCCGTGGCGGATGGCTGCTCCCTTCGACCTCGGAGGACGCGGACGCGATGATTCCATCCATGTCGGACGTTTCCCTGTACTGTTTCCGCCTGGTGTCGTGACGGGCAAAGGATTCTTCTTTTTCTGAAGAAAAAGAAGCAAAAAGACTTTTAATCGTTTCGGAACCTCGCGTGTCCCCAGCACAAAATTCCTGAGCGAATCAAAAGTTTTTTGGTTCTTTTTTTCAAAAAAGAACGAAGACTGCCCGCGACACGATCACGCTTTCGATACTTGCCTGTGGAACGGATTCCACAGGCAGGACCTTACCGTTCCTGATGCAATATTCTTACTTTTTCTCGACATGTCCGCCGAAGCCGAAGCGCATGGCGGAGAGGATCTTCTCGGCATAATTGTTGCCGGTGCGCGAACGGAAGCGCGTGAACAGCGAGGCGGTGATGACCGGAGCCGGCACCGATTCCTCGATCGCGGCTTCGAGCGTCCAGCGGCCTTCGCCGGAATCCGCGACCTCGCCGGTGAATTCGGAAAGCGAGGCGTTCTTGGCCAGGGCTTCCGCCGTCAGGTCCAGCAGCCACGAGGACACCACGCTGCCGCGACGCCAGACTTCGGCGATGTCGGCCATGTTCAGGTCGAAACGCTGGTCTTCGGGCAGGGCCGGCGAGTTCTTCATCTTCATGATGTCGAAGCCTTCGGCAAAAGCCTGCATCATGCCGTACTCGATGCCGTTATGGACCATTTTCACGAAATGGCCGGAACCGGCGGGACCGCAATGCAGGTAGCCCTTCTCGGCGCGGGGATCGAGATCCGGCTTGTCGCGGTCGGGCGTGGGGGGCACGTCGCCCTTGCCCGGCGCCAGGGCGTCGAGGATCGGGTCGATATGGTCCGCCGAATCCTTGGTGCCGCCGTACATCATGCAGTAGCCGCGCTCCAGGCCCCACACGCCGCCGGAGGTGCCGACATCGATATAATGGATGCCCTTTTCCGCAAGCTGGGCGGCGCGGCGGATGTCGTCCTTGTAATAGGTGTTGCCGCCGTCGATCAGGATATCGTCGCGGCCGAGCAGGCCGGACAGTTCCTGCACCGCCGCTTCGGTGATCTCGCCGGCGGGGAGCATGACCCATACGATCTTGCGCGCGGCCGTCAGCTTGCTCACCAGGTCGGGGACGCTGTCGGCGGCGATGCCGCGTCCGCCTTCGGTCCGGTCACGGACCTTGCCGACCGTGGCGGGGTCGCGGTCGAACAGGACCACGTCGTGCCCGTGGCGGGAAAGGCGGACGGCGATGTTGCCGCCCATGCGGCCCAGACCGATGATGCCGATTTGCATAATGTCATGTCTCCATCACGCGGTACCGTGCCGCGCATAAGCCAGCCCCCGGCGGATTGGCGTGATGCCGGGGGAGGCCCCGCCCCGTGCGGGCGGGGCCGTTCAGATCAGAGGGCGGCGGCGATCGCCTGGCCCAGGGCGCGCAGGCCCGAGGCCAGATCGCCCGAGAGATGCACCCGCAGCGCGCGCCGGCCGCGTTCGGCCAGCACGTCGAAATCGCCGCGCGCCTGTGCGGCCTTGACGATGCCGAACGTGTATTTCTCGCCCGGTACCGGCAGGTCGGCCACGTCGTCGGCCGTGATTTGCAGGAACACGCCGCTGTTCGGCCCGCCCTTGTAAGCCTGCCCGGTGGAATGCAGGAAGCGCGGCCCGAATTCGGCCGCCGTGGCCACCTTCAGCGCGTCGCGGATGGTCAGGCGGGTGGCCTGAATCCATTCGATCGTCGCGGCGTCGCGCTGCACATAGGCCAGCAGGCCGACATAATCGCCCGCGCCCACACGGCCGAAATGGGCCTTGAGGATCTCGGCCGTGGACGTGCCCTTGAGCGCCGCCGCGTTGGTGGCGTCGGCGAAGAAGGCGAAGGCGCCGTCGGTCGCGAACGGGGTTTCCGGCGGCAGCTTGCCCGTCTCGTTATAGGCGGTCGTCAGCTTCTTGGTTTCGATCTTGGACGCTTCGACATCCGGCTGGTCGAACGGGTCGATGCCGAGGATCGAGCCGGCGACGGCGGTGGCGAATTCCCAATGGAAGAATTCCTGCGCGATCTGGCGCGGATGGTGCAGCGTGATCGTGACCACCGGTTCGCCGGCCGCGATCAGGGCCTTGATCGCCTCGTCCTGCGCGGCGTCGGGCTTCGAGGCCAGACGCAGATAGGCGAAGACGCGATCCTTGCCATACAGCGCCGGGGCGCCCAGCGTTTCCTGATCGATGGGGACGAGGCCCTTGCCGATCTTGCCGGTCGATTCCGCGATGAGCTGTTCCAGCCACGCGCCCAGGTCGTGGATGCCGGGCGAGGCGACGATCGTCACCTTGTCGCGGCCGAACTGCGTGGCGGCCACGCCCAGCACGGTGCCCAACTGCACGCCCGGATTGAGCGCGGGCGGGACCGAGGCGGCGGAGGCACGGGCGCCGTAGAGCGCGCTGTCGAGGAAGGGCTTCAGCGCCACGCCGGCGGCAGCGGCCGGGACGATGCCGAAATTGGACAGCACCGAATAGCGGCCGCCGATTTCCTTCTCGCCGTAGAAGACCTTCCAGAAGCCGTCCTTCTTCGCGACATCTTCCATGTGCGAGCCGGGGTCGGTCACCGCCACGAAATGGCTGCCGACCTTGTCGCCCAGGACTTTCTTCGCGGCCTCGAAGAAATACGCCTTGAGGATGTTGGGCTCCAGCGTGCCGCCCGACTTGGACGAAACGATGAACAGGGTCTTCGCGAGATCGATCTTATTTTCGAACGCGCGGATCTGCTGCGGGTCGGTGCTGTCCAGCACGTAGAGGTGCGGGAAGCCCTCATGCTTGCCGAAGGTCTCGGCCAGCACTTCCGGCCCGAGGCTCGATCCGCCCATGCCCAGCAGCAGGATGTCCTTGAAGCCCTTTGCCTTCACCTCGGCCTGGAAGGCGTCCAGCGCGGCGAGGTCGGCCAGGCGGTCATCGACGATGCCGAGCCATTTCAGCCATTTGGCCTCGTCCTTGCCGGTCCACACCGTGGCGTCGCGCGCCCAGAGGCGGCGGACGGTGCCGTCCTTGCGCCAGTCTTCGAGGCTGGCCTGCACCGCCGCGTCGATCTCGGCGGGGAGGTCCAGCTTCGTTTCCGTCAGATGCGCGCCCAGCAGCGCGTTCTGCTTGCGCGCGACCGAGCCCAGCAGGTCGTCGAACGCATCGGCGAACGAGGCGACGCCTTCATCGACCAGGGTGACGGTGACGCCGGCCAGGTCCAGGCCCAGACGCTCGGCTTCGGCCATGACGTGGCGCGCGCCCTCGACATCCTCGGTCAGCGAGGCGCGGACCTTGCCATGGTCGCGGAAGGCGTCGAACGTCGCGGGCGGGATGGTGTTGACCGTCTCGGGGCCGATCAGTTCCTCGACATACAGCACGTCGCTGTACGCCTTGTCCTTGGTGCCGGTGCTGGCCCACAGCAGGCGCTGCGTCTGCGCGCCCAGTGCCGCCAGCTTCTGCCAACGCTCGGACTTCGTGACCTCCTGCCAATGGACATAGGCCATCTTGGCGTTGGCGATGGCGACCTTGCCGCGCAGGGCCTTCAGAGCCTCGGCGTCCTTGTCGCCGGCGGCGATGCGCTGGTCGATCTTCTTGTCGATCTTGCCGTCGATGCGGCTGACGAAGAAGGACGCGACGCTGGCGATGCCCGAAACCGGCAGCCCCTTGGCGTGGCGATCTTCCAGCCCCGCGATATAGGCTTCCAGCACCGCCTTGTAGGCGTCGAGCGAGAAGAGCAGCGTGACGTTGATGTTCAGCCCGTCGGCGATGACGGTGCGCACGGCGGGCGCGCCCTCGTCGGTGCCGGGGATCTTGATCATCAGGTTGCGGGCATCGACCGCCTTCCACAGGCGACGCGCCTCGTCGACGGTGCCGTGGGTGTCGCGGGCCAGGTAGGGCGAGACTTCGAGGCTGACATAGCCGTCCAGGCCCTTGGTCGCCTCGTAGACCGGATGCAGGACCTTCGCCGCCGCCTTGATGTCGTCGATGGCCATGGTCTCGTAGAGCGTGCCGGCATCGACGATGTGGTGGGACAGGATGTCCTTGTATTGCGGGTCGTAATCCGTGCCCTGGCCCATCGCCTTCTGGAAGATGGCGGGGTTGGAGGTGACGCCCTTCAGGCCGTCCTCGTCCACCAGTTTCTTGAGGCTGCCGTTTTCGGTGTACGACCGCTGGATGAAGTCCAGCCAGGGGGACTGGCCGAATGATTCGAGCGCCTTGAGCGGATTGGCGCTGCCCTGCACACCCGCCTTGTGTACGACGTTCATGGTGTTGCTCCTTCAGATTTCATGGCGGGGAAGGCCGGTCTGTGGCCGGCTTTCCCCGTCTCTTTCCGATCAATCCGGTCCGGGGCCGCTCCGTTGCCGGGGCGGCCACGGGTGATCATTTGGCCAGCAGCGCGCGGGCCTGAGCCAGCACGGCGTCGACCGTGAAGCCGAACTTCTTCAGCAACGCGCCGGCCGGGGCGGAGGCGCCGAAGCCGTGCATCGCGATGATCGCGCCCTGGAGGCCGACATAACGGTCCCAGCCGATGGGCGAGGCCATTTCGACCGCCACGCGGGCGGTGACGGACGGCGGCAGCACGCTGTCGCGGTAGTCCTGCGGCTGGGCCTCGAACAGGTCCCATGACGGCATGGAGACCACGCGGGCCTTCACGCCCTCGGCCTTCAGCGTCTCGTAGGCCGAAACCACCAGGCCGACTTCGCTGCCGGTCGCCATCAGGATGACATCGGGCGTGCCGTCGCTGTCGGCCAGCACGTAGGCGCCCTTGGCCAAGCCGGAGGCCGGGGCGTAGACGGTGCGGTCGAGCGTCGGCAGGTTCTGGCGGCTGAGGATCAGCACCGACGGGCGGTCGATCATCGGGATCAGCGTGCGCCACGCCTCGGCGACCTCGTTGGCGTCGGCGGGGCGGATGGTGGTGACGCCCGGCGTCGCGCGGAGCTGCACGAGCTGCTCGATCGGCTGGTGGGTCGGGCCGTCTTCGCCCACGCCGATCGAATCATGGGTGAAGATATAGACCACCGGCTGGTGCATCAGCGCCGAGAGGCGGATCGGCGGCTTCATGTAATCCGAGAAGATCAGGAAGCCCGAGCAGTAGGCGCGGATGCCCGACAGCGAGATGCCGTTGCAGATCGAGCCCATGGCGTGTTCGCGCACGCCGAAATGCAGGTTGCGCCCGCCATAGGTGCCGTTCCATTCCGGCGGCTGGAACGCGCCCGCGCCCTGGAAGGTCAGGTTGGTCTTGGTGGAGGGCGACAGGTCGGCCGAGCCGCCGATCAGCCACGGCAGGTTGGGCGCGATGGCGTTGAGCACCTCGCCCGAGCTTGCGCGCGAGGCCACGCCCTTGGGGTTGGCGTCGTAGGTCGGGATATCCTTGTCCCAGCCGGCGGGCAGGCGGCCGGTCAGGATGTCGTCCACCTCCTTCGCCAGGTCGGGATATTCCTTGGCGTAGGCGGCGTACAGCGCCTTCCATTGCGCGCTGGCTTCGGCGCCACGCGCACCCAGGCCCTTGCTGAAGATGTCCTGCACGCCGTCCGGGACGAAGAAGGGCGTGTCGTTGGTCCAGCCGTACGCCTTCTTGGCGCCCAGGATTTCCGCGTCGCCCAGGGGCTCGCCATGGGCGGCGGCGGTGCCGGCCTTCTTGGGGGCGCCGAAGCCGATGACGGAATGGACGATGATCAGGGTCGGGCGAGTGGTCTCGGCCTTCGCGTCGGCCAGGGCCGCCAGGAACGCCTTCTGGTCGTTGGCGTCGCGGACCTCCAGCACATGCCAGCCATAAGCCTCGAAACGCTTGCCGACATTCTCGGTGAAGGCGATGTCGGTCGAGCCTTCGATCGAGATCCGGTTGCTGTCGTAGATCCAGGTCAGGTTGCCCAGCTTGAGGTGGCCGGCGGTGGAGGCGGCCTCGCTGGCCACGCCTTCCATCATGTCGCCGTCACCGCAGAAGGTGTAGGTGTGATAGTCAAACAGGTCGAAGCCCGGCTTGTTGAAGCGGGCGGCCAGCCATTTCTCGGCGATCGCCATGCCGACCGAATTGCCGCAGCCCTGGCCCAGCGGGCCGGTCGTGGTCTCGACGCCTGCCGTGTGGTGGTATTCCGGATGGCCGGGGGTGCGGGAATCGAGCTGGCGGAACTGCTTGAGGTCTTCCAGCGTCAGCGCCGGGGCGTCCAGCACCTTGCCGTTCTTTACGTCGCGGACGCCGGCCAGATAGATGAGCGAGTAGATGAGCATCGACGCATGGCCGATCGACAGCACGAAACGGTCGCGATTCGGCCAGAGCGGGTCGGCAGGGTCGTAGCGCAACACGTTCTGCCACAGCGCGAACGCGGGCGCGGCCATCGCCATCGGCGTGCCCGGATGCCCGGAATTGGCCTTCTGGACGGCGTCCATCGACAGGGTGCGAATGGTGTCGATGCACAGCAGGTCCTCGGCGGACGGCCCAGCCGCCCCACCTTCGAACGCCCGGACGGGTTGGGTGATCATAGAACGCATTAAACCATCTTCTCCGTATGAGGTGATCGCGTCTCGCTCATCTGACCGGGCCTGGCGCCCGACAACCGCCCATGCGACAGCGCGCATGGCAACGGGCAAGATTCATCACGCGTGGGCGGAGGAAGGCCCGCCCACTGGGATCCTGTTCTTCATATTTTTGTCATCCGGTTATGGTCCTGATGGTCGGGCCGGATGAAGAACCGGGAGCGACCTTCTCACGGTCCCCCGCCCTCGGCAAGTCGCCACGCCGCACCGGGGCGGCCGTCGCCATTAGAGCGCCTCGTTGCCGCAGGTTTCCAGTCCCAGATATTCACGAATCCTCGACCGGTTTTCCGAAACGCGCCTTTTCCATGCGGGGCCGGACGCGCCATAAGAAGAAAGCACAAGGAGACCCCGCCCATGCCGCCATCCTCCCTTCCGGTGTCGGATCATTGCGACGGGCGCCGATTCTTCAACCCGTCCTCGATCCTGCCCGCGTCCCCTCAGCGCCGGCGCGTGGGGGTGGGGGAGATCCTGCGCTGGCAGTGGCGCCGGCGGCGGCTGCCGACATGGCCGACCCCGCCCGTGCCGACACCGGCGGGCGACCCGCAGGCCCTGCCCGCCCCCGGCACCGCCCATGTCACCTTCATCGGGCACAGCACCTTCCTGCTGCGCCTGCCGCGTGCCGACGGCACGGCGCTGACGGTGCTGACCGATCCGGTCTTCTCCGACCGCTGCTCGCCGGTGAGCTGGGCCGGGCCGCGCCGGGTGCTGCCGCCGGGGCGCAGCCTCGATGCCCTGCCCAGGGTGGATGTGGTGCTGGTCTCGCACTGCCATTACGACCATCTGGACCTGCCCAGCCTGGCCGCGCTGGGTCGGCGGGATGCGCCCCTGTTCATTACCGCGCCGGGCAATGCGCGGCATATCCGCAAGGCGGGCGCGCGGGCGATCGTGGAATGCGACTGGTGGCAGCACCATGATGTGGGCGGGATGCGCGTGACCGCCACCCCGGCGCGGCATGGGTCGGCCCGCACGCCCTTCGATGCCAACCGCGCGCTGTGGTGCGGATTCGATATCCGCCCGGCCGGCGACGGGCCTTCGCCCTCGGTCTTCTTTGCCGGGGACAGCGGGCATGGGCGCCACTGGGCGCAGATCGGCGCGCGGCTGGGGGCGCCGGATATCGCGCTGCTGCCGGTGGGGGCCTATGACCCGCGCTTTCTGATGGAGCCGGTGCATGTGACCCCGGAGGAAGCGGTTGCGGCCATGATCGACCTGGATGCGGGGCTGGCGGTCGGGATGCATTACGGTACCTTCCGCCTGACCGACGAGCCCTATGACGAGCCGCTGCGCCGGCTGGCCGCCGCCCGCACCGCCGCCGGAGTGGCGGCGGAGCGTTTCGTGGGGCTGGGCCATGGCGAGTGCCGTGTCATGACCCCCCGGCGGCCGGAGCGGCGCGGCCCTGCGCGGCAGGACCTCGCGCGGCAGGACGCCAGCGGCTAGAACCGCATCCAGATGACCGACAGCGAGGCCGCGATGACCAGCACCGATCCCGATACCCCGACCCACCCGGTGGATGAAGACGCCGCGTCCTTCACCCCCGAGCAGATCAGCCGCCTGTTCCTGGATGCCGCGCGCGATGGCCAGACCGACCTGGTGGCCAGCTTCCTGGCCGCCGGGATGGACCCCGACACGCGCAACGAGCGCGGGCATTCGGCGCTGATCCTGGCGGCCTATAACAGCCATGCCGACACCGTGGCCGCCCTGCTGGCCGGCGGCGCCAGCGTGGACCTGCGCGACGACAAGGGGGCGACCGCCCTGGCCGGCGTGGCCTTCAAGGGCGACCTGGCGGTGGCGCGGCAACTGATCGCGGCAGGGGCGGCGCTGGACGCGCCGAACCATGCGGGGCGCACGCCGCTGATCTTCGCCGTGATGTTCAACCGGGGCGCCATGGCCGCCTTCCTGCTGGAAAGCGGGGCGGACCCCGACCTGCGCGACGGCGAGGGCAACAGCGCGCGCCTGCTGGCCGCGCAGTTGGGCCTGGCCGACATCACCGCCCTGATGCCGGCCGCCTGAGCGCATATGCGCGCCGGCGGTGATCCGCCGCGCGCGTCCTGTGCTGCGGTGCGCTCGGCCACCAGGGCCGCTCCCGGACGGGCGTTTCCGTCCGGCGCGGGTTGGATTAGAACGAACATGCCCGGCGTCTTGCCGGGCCATTCCTTATCTTGCGTCAGCGGAACCCGTCATGAGCCGTTTCTGGAGCCCGATCGTCCACAGCCTGACGCCCTACGTCCCCGGCGAGCAGCCGAAGCTGGCGAACCTGATCAAGCTCAATACCAACGAATCCCCCTACGGCCCCTCGCCCGCCGCGCTGGCCGCGATTCGCGCCGCCGCCGACGATACGCTGCGCCTGTACCCCGATCCGGGGTCGGACCGGCTGCGCGCGGCCATCGCCCAGGCGCATGAGGTGGAGATGGAGCAGGTCTTCATCGGCAACGGCTCGGACGAGGTGCTGGCCCATACGTTCCAGGCCCTGCTGCAACACGACGCGCCGCTGCTGACGCCCGACATCACCTACAGCTTCTACCCCGTCTATTGCGGCCTGTACGGCATCGCGCACGAGCCGGTGCCGCTGGACGAGGCGATGCGCGTGGATGTGGACGCCTATCGCCGGCCCTGCGGCGGCATCGTGCTGCCGAACCCCAACGCGCCGACGGGCATTGCGCTGGGGCTGCACGAGATTGCAACCCTGCTGCGCGCGCACCCCGAGCGGGTGGTGGTGATCGACGAGGCGTATGTCGATTTCGGTGCCGATACCGCGATCGGGCTGGTGCACCAGTACCCGAACCTGCTGGTGGTGCGCACCCTGTCCAAATCGCACGGGCTGGCGGGGCTGCGCGTGGGCTATGCGATCGGCCAGCCGGACCTGATCGAGGCGCTGAACCGCGTGAAGGACAGCTTCAATTCCTATCCGCTGGACCGTCTGGCCCAGGCGGGCGCGGAAGCGGCGATCGCCGATCGGGAATGGCTTGCGCGAACCACGGGAAAGATCATAGATACGCGAAGCGGGCTGGTCTCCAGCCTGAACAGGCTGGGGTTCGAGGTTCTGCCCTCGCAGGCGAATTTCGTGTTCGCCCGCCACCCTGATCGTGACGCCGCCGCTCTGGCCGCCGCCCTGCGCGAGCGGTCGATCATCGTGCGCCACTTCAGGACGCCCCGGATCGCGGAATGGCTGCGCATTACGGTGGGCACCGACGAGGATTGTCGGAGCCTGGCCGATGCGTTGAAAGCCATCCTGAACCGAAACGCGGACTGACCGCCGATCCGTCACCGGATATGGGCCACATGGCCCCCGGTGGGGGCGCCGTGCGGCCAGGGACTTGTTGTACCCGCTTGTAGCCGTTCGTGCGTCTCGCGCGTTTCTTCACCTCTGTCCGGCCCTGCCCGGCCCTTTTTTCATTTTTGACATGGACACCACCATCATGCGCGCATTTCACGGCCAGATGTCCGACAACCAGCCGATCCGCCGCACGCACGCGGAAAAGCAGAAGCAGTTGCGCGACCTGCGCGAGACGCTCGCGACCATGAAGTCGCACACCGCCCCCACGCTGCGCGAGAGCGTGCAGAAGCGCATCCGCCAGCTTGAAGCCGAACTGGCCGCCGCCCCGGTATTGAAAGAATCCGGCACCGGCCCGCGCAACCCGCGCCCCGAAGGCCGCGGCCCCCGCACAGCCGGCGGCCCGCCCCGCCGCCCGCGTTCGATCTGAGTTAAAATAACGGGGCCGGCACGCTTGCCGGCCTCCCTCCCAGAGAACCTCCCTCCCAGAGAATGGGAAAAGGGTGCCCGGCACCGTGGGCTGGCGAGTGGGAGCGGCCCGCCAGGGCCGCGCCCGGCGTGTGTTTCCGAGCATCGCAGCGGAGCGGCCTTATGGGCCGTGAGCAGCGAAGCGCAGGAAACGCGCGTCGGACCACCGCCAGCGCGCGGTGACGGGCGCCCTTTTAGGTGACGCGGGGGAGGCTTCTGGCCCGGTTCCTGAGCACCTGCTCCTCGTAATCCATCTCCTGCATCAGGGCGGCTTCGGTCTCGTCGTTGATGTATTGCGCGTCGCGCAGGTTGCGCAGTTCGATCCGCGAGGTGCGCAGGTTGTTCAGCCGCAGGGCCAGTTCCAGGCGCATGCGGCGGATCGAGGTGATCTGCGCCGCGCTGGCCTCGCCATCGCTGTTGCGGCGGAGCTGGTTCAGCCGGTTTTCATATTCCTGCATCAGCCGGGCGATGATCTCGATCCGCATCTCGGCGGTTTCGTCGCGGCCCTTGCCGCGTGTGGCCAGGCTCTGCTGCTCGTCGCGCATGGCGCGCAGCATGGTGCGCACCAGCACCAGCCGCGCCCAACTGACCTCGCGCGCCTGGGGATCGACCGTGCCGTCCATCAGGCCCTTCGTCAGCCATGGCAGCGAGAAGCTGGCCGTGAGCAGCGAGACCAGGATGACCCCCACCGATACGGTGACCAGCACGTCGCGCGCCGGAAAGCCCGCCACGCCCTCGGCCGCCTGGGGCAGCGACAGCACCGCCGCCAGCGTGACGGCGCCGCGCACCCCCGCGACGGAGGCGACCAGCAGGCCGCGCCAGCCGGGCCAGCGGAACACGCCGTGATCGTGCCGCGACCGCCACGCCGCGATACCCAGGATCAGCGCCAGCCCGGCCACGCGCAGGATGCACATCGCCACATGGATGGCGACGATCAGCAGCAGCAGCATCCATGGCGAGCGGTCGGCCGCGCGCACCAGCGCCATGCCGTTGGTGGCCAGCGCCGGCAGTTGCAGGCCCAGCAGCAGGAAGATGACGGAATTGAAGATGAACCCGACCATGTCCCACATCGTGCGGGCCTGGAGGCGGGTGGTGATCTGGGTTTCCTGCAACACGCCCGTCAGCTTGATGGTCATGCCGCCGGCCACGGCCGCCAGGATGCCCGAGCAGCCCACCGCCTCGGCCGACATGTAGGCGGCGAAGGGCAGCAGCAGCATGAAGGTGATCTGGGTCGGCGGGTCGTCATAGCCGCGGGCGAGCAGGATCTTGTCCAACCGCGCCGCCGCCAGGCAGACCGCGATGCCGATCGCGATGCCGCCCAGCGACAGCAGGCTGAAGGTGGTCAGCGCGCCGCGCAGAGAGAAAGCACCGGTCATGGCGGCGACGGCGGCGAAGCGGAAGCAGACGAGGCCCGAGGCGTCGTTCAGCAGGGATTCGCCTTCGAGCATGTGAACGATGGTGCGCGGCACCGACGTGCCCAGCATGCCGCCCACCGCCACCGCGTCGGTCGGCGACAGCACCGCGGCCAGCGCAAAACAGACCGGCAGCGGCATGGGGGGCAACATGAAGTGAATCGCGTACCCGCACAGGATGGTCGTCGCCAGCACCATCGGCCCCGCCAGGGCGAAGATGATGCCGCGCAACTGGCCGAATTCGCGCATCGGCATATGAAACGCGTCGCGGAACAGCAGGGGCGGGATGAACAGCAGCATGAACATGTCCGGGTCCAGCGTGACATGCAGCCCGGCGATCGACCCCAGAACACCCAGGGCGATCTGCAATAACGGCAAGGGGATCGCCACCGGCAACAGGCGGACGGCAAGACTGCTGAAAGCCGCGACGAACAGCAGGATCAGGCTGAGGATAACGTCATGCATGGGCGGTCTTGGACTCGTTCCCCCCTTTCGGCGCGCGAGGCAGGCACCACCCCCGGTCCGAAGAGGGCGCACCATACACAGGCCCCCAAAGGCTGGCCACCTGAACCGCCATGACAGGATGGTGACAGAAAGGCACCACCGATGACCGACAAGGCGTCTCCCGCGCCGGTGGAACGGGCGATACAAGCGCCCACGGTACGGCGTCGGCAGCCCCCCTTCGCCTGCGACCAGGCCCTCCGGACCCGAGCCCTTCAGACCCGAGCCTTCAGACCCGAGCCTTCAGACCCGAGCCTTCAGACCCGAGCCTTCAGACCCGAGCCTTTCAGACCCAAGCCTTTCAGACAACGAGGACAGGCGACCATGTCATCCACCAATTCCGCCCTTCAGGCGCGGCGCGAGGCGGCGGTGCCGCGCGGCGTCGGCTCGGCCACCACCATCCACGCCGCCCGCGCGGACAATGCCGAATTGTGGGATGTCGAGGGCCGGCGCCATATCGATTTCGCCGGCGGCATCGCGGTGCTGAATGTGGGCCATCGTCACCCGAAGGTGATGGCGGCGGTGCGGCGGCAGCTCGACCTGTTCACCCATACCGCGTTCCAGGTCGCGCCCTACGAATCCTATATCGCGCTGGCCGAACGGTTGAATGCGCTGGCGCCCTTCCCCGGCCCGGCCAAGACCATCCTGTTCACGACCGGTGCCGAAGCCACCGAGAACGCGGTGAAGATCGCCCGCGCCGCCACCGGCCGCAACGGCGTGATTGCCTTTACCGGCGGCTTCCACGGCCGCACGCTGCTGGCCTCGGCCCTGACGGGCAAGGTGCAGCCCTACAAGGCGCCGTTCGGCACCATGCCCGGCGGCGTCTATCACCTGCCCTTCCCGGCCGGTGACGTTTCGGTTGCCGAGAGCCTGCGCGCGCTGACCCTGCTGTTCGCGGCGGATATCGACCCCGCGCAGGTCGCCGCCATCATCATCGAGCCCGTGCAGGGCGAAGGCGGCTTCCGCCCCGCCCCTACCGAATTGCTGCACGCCCTGCGCGCCATCTGCGACACGCACGGGATCAAGCTGATCGCCGACGAGGTGCAGACCGGTTTCGCCCGCACCGGCAGGCTGTTCGGCATCGAGCTTTCCGGCGTGGCACCCGATCTGGTGTGCGTGGCCAAGTCGCTGGGCGGCGGCCTGCCGCTCTCCGGCGTGATCGGCCGCGCGGACCTGATGGACGCCGTTGGCCCCGGCGGGCTGGGCGGCACCTATGCCGGCGCGCCGCTGGCCTGCGCCGCCGGGCTGGCGGTGCTGGACGTGATCGCCGAGGAAGGGCTGGTGGAGCGCGCCAACGTGATCGGCGACCGCATCCGCGACCGGCTGGACGCGCTGCGCGGCAAGCCGGGGCTGGTGCCGTTCAGCGCGCCGCGCGGCCCCGGCGCGATGGTCGGCTTCGATATTCTGGAAGCCGACGGCAGGACACCGTGCAAAGGTGGCGCCGGCACCATCTGCGCCCGCGCCGCCGAACGGGGGCTGATCCTGCTGTCCTGCGGCGTGCTGGGCGAGACCGTGCGCATTCTCGTACCCCTGACCGCGCCGGACAGCATAATCGACGAGGGGCTGGCGATTATCGAACAGGCGCTGGCGGGCTGAAGCCGCTGCCGTCTTTTCCGAAGGCCGACTACGGGACGGACAAGCGGGCTCACGCTCCGGCTGCGTCGTCCCACCGGGCGCAGAAAGCCTCCATGTCTTCCGACTGGAAGCTGTCCAGGCGGTCCATGATCACGGCGGCCGGCCAGTTCCACCAGGCGATCCGCTCCAGCCTCGCCGCGATGTCGCGGCTGAAACGCTCGCGGATCGGGCGGGCCGGCACGCCGCCGACGATCGTGTAGGATGGAACGTCGCGGGTGACGACGGCGCCGGCCGCCAGCACCGCGCCGTCGCCGATCGTGACGCCCGGCAGCACCACCACGCCATGGCCGATCCAGACATCGTTGCCGACATGCACGCGGCTTTCGCGACGCTGGCGGAAAAATTCCTGGTCGCGTTCGGCCTCGGGCCAGTAATATTCCGGGCAATAGGTGAAGCGATGCATCGACGGGCGGCCGATCGGATGGTTGGGCGCACCGATGCGCACATCCGCCGCGATGGCGCAGAATTTTCCGATTTCGGCATCCGCGACCGTGCTGCGCTCGCCCAGATAGGAGAAATCGCCGATTGTGCAATATTCGAGAAACGCGCCTTCCAGGATCTCGCAATACTGGCCGATGACCGCCTGCCTGAGCCGGACCGTGGGATGGACGATTGTTTCCGCGATCTTGGGCCGCACCGTGGAATCCTGTGTCATGCTTTCTTCTCTCCTCCCTGTTTCGCCAGTCCGCCGGCGACAGCCACCGCGCGGGTGGATGCCTGCCGGACGGCCTGCCGGATTTTAGAAACGGGCGTCCAGCCGCCCGAAATAATATCCGCCGGTGATCGGAACCTGGACCGAATCCTGATCGTACTGGCTGCCTTCGGCGACCTTGAGTTCCTGCGGGACCTTTCGCGGCCGGATGTTGAAGATGTTGTTGGCGCCGATGGCCACATGCAGGTGCTGGTTGATCTGGTAACCGACCTGCAGGTCGGTCAGCCAGCGCGGCGTGTTGTTGAACGGCGCGAAGCAGGTGCTGGAATAGCGCAGGGCGCCGCCGCCCGCGCAGGTCGCCGAAGCCGGTGTCCAGTCCTGATATTCCAGCATGTCGGTGGTCTGGCCGTAGCGGGTCTGCCGCAGATTGATATCCCACCGGCCGACATTCCAGCGGGCATCGAGGATGATCTTGCTGCGCGGGTAGGCGGTCGTCAGATAGCCGATCGCCTGGTCGTTCAACAGCGGCTTGCCCAGGGACGACAGGCCGTTATGGTGCAGGCGGGTGCGGTTCAGGTTCAGCGCCATGCTCAGGTTCAGATCGCCGTATTCGTGGAACCTGAATGTGTAATCGGCCTTGATGTCCAGGCCCTGCGTACGGGTGCTCGCACCGTTGGACAGGTAATAGGCGTTGAAATCCGACACCTTGGTGGCGGCGGCCGGGATGGCGAAACCGAAATTCTCGATCGCTTCCAGCGCGGTGACGCCGGACACCGTTCCGCCCTGCACGAAGCGGTCGCGCAGGTTGATCTGATAGACATCGGCCTCGACATGGAAACCGTCGACCGGTTCGGTGACGATGCCGGCGCTGATGCTGGTCGAACGCTCGGGCTTGAGCGGCGACGCGCCGAGGATCTTCGCGGCGGCGGAATTGACCGGCAGCAGGCCGCGCACGCTGTCGGTATAGACATTCATGCGGCTGAAATGTTCTTCCTGCAAGGTGGGTGCGCGGAAGCCGTTGCTGATCGTGCCACGGATGGCGATGCGCCGGGAAAAATCATAGCGGGCCGAGATCTTTCCGGTCTCGGTATCCTGGGTGTCGGTATAATATTCGTAGCGTCCGGCCAGGTCGATCTGCAGGCGCTTCATCGGATGCAGGTTGACGTCGACATACCCGGCCCAGACATCACGCGACCATTTTCCCGCACTCTGCGGCGGGATGCCGGCATGCCCTTCCGCACCGCCTGTCTGGTAGGAATCGGGGTTGCCGGACACGAGTTGATATTCGTCATACCGCTGTTCGGCGCCGAAGGAGAGCCCGATAGGGAAGGAATGCCCGACCATGAACTGGCGGCGGAAATCGAGATTGTTGGTCCACTCGGCGCTTTTTTCGGTGTAATCCCAGAATGTCTTGGGCGAATAGCCGCAGCCATTGGCCGAATAGCGGGGAGACGCCGTGTCGGTCGCGTTGCAGTTCGACGCGAACATGCCCAGATTGACCGAGCTTTTTTCCGAAATCCGATCGGAATCCGCCCCCCAGGTCGAGGACAGGTCCCAGTCGAAGCCGAAGAGATGGCCGCCCTTGAGGCCCATGGTGGCGGAATAGTCGTTCTCGTCGATCTGGGTGATCGGCTCCACGCCGTTGGGATACATGGCCACGGCGCCGGGCGCCCAGTCGAGATCGGGGTATTCGTAGCCTTCCAGGATCTCGGCATGGCGGTGGGCATAGACGATCTGGCCGTAGAGGGAGATGTTGTCCGTCAGCGGCTTTTCGAAATCAATGCCGAGATTCTCGCGCGTTTCCTCGGGCGTGTTGGAGTAGTTGTTGACCTTGCCGGTATTCGCCTTCGCGCCCGGCACCACGCCGGCATAGTAGCCGGAGGTATCGGCGCCGGCCGGCCAGTAACCCAGCATGCCGTGATCGGGCGAATAGGCCACCATATGGTCGGTATGGTACATCTGGCCACTGAGATGGATGAAGCCGTCATGGCCCAGCTTCAACCCGCCATCGGCGGCGAACTGATACTGCCAGCCATCGCCGCTATAGGCATTGGCGCCCGTCTGGCTGCTCAGCGTCAGCCCGTGATCCTGCTTCTTGGTGATGATGTTGACGACGCCGGCGATGGCGTCCGACCCGTACATCGCCGCCGCGCCGTCTTCCAGGACCTCGATATGGTCGATCATGTTCGCGGGGATCATGTTCAGATCGACCGAGGAGGCGGCGAATTCCGGACCCGCCTTCTGCACGATGTTGGCCGTGCCGTGGCGGCGCTTGCCATCGACCAGCACCAGGACCTCGTTGGGGCCGAGGCCGCGCATTTCGACGAACGAGGTCAGGGCGTTGGTATTATGCCCGCGCGGCGTGACCTCGATCGACGGGTAGGTGCGCGTCAGCGCGTCGGACAGGTTGAGGAACCCTGACTGCGTCAGGGTTTTTCCCGACAGGACCACCACCGGGCTGATGCTCTCGCGTGCCCGTACGTTGGAGGCACGCGTGCCGGTGACGATCACCTGCTCGTCCCTGGCCGGGGGCGGGGCGACATAGCGGTCGGCCGCGTTGGCAACCGCGCGGCGCGCCGCCGGTGCGGCGGCATGGCCGGATGCGACCGGACGGGGCGCCGCCGCCGATGCCGATGCCGCCACCGGGCGGGTAGCGTGGTGCCGGCCGCGCGCCTTCGCCGCCGCCTTGCCCGGCGACGGCGCGGACAGGGCGGGTGATGCCGTTGCGGGCGTGGCCGCGCGTGCCGCCCCGATCATCAATGGCAGAGGTGTACAAGCAGACGTCGCGACCAACATAAACACGGCCCTGCGCATCAGAACTCTCCATATATAACGTAATAAATGAAAGGATTTCGATTTGGACCGACCGGAAAATACGTGGGCGCATGAAGTTGTGCATGAAGATTTTGTTAATATGGATTTATTACTATATAAATCTCCCTTGTTGTCTATTGCGGACAACAAGAGCATGTTGTCTAATCTCTCTTCTTTCACATAAGTTTAATTATTTAATCCGGCATTTGTTCTGTTTTATTGGCCTCGCACCCGATCCGTTTTTTTGCGTGCCATCTGGCATGCACCTGCTTTTCGTGAGGTCACGATGACCGCTGATTCATCCGCGCATTCCGCGCGCCAGTCCTGGCTCGGCATTCTCGCCCGTGCCGACGCCGGGCTTCTGCACCGGCATCTTTCGCAAACCGACCCGCTGCCGTCGTTCGTCCATCTCCGTCAGCCCGAAATCGGGCTGACGATGGTGCGGGGGCGCGTCGGCGCGGAGGGCGAGGGTTTCAACCTGATCGAGGCGACGCTGACCCGCGCCAGCATCGTCGATGACGAGGGCCATACCGGCCACGCCTATGTGCTGGGCCGCGACGAAGCCCGCGCCGTCGCCATCGCCCGGCTGGATGCGGCGCTTCAGTCCGACACCCGCCATGCGGTGCTGATGGCCTCGGTCGTCGATCCGCTGGCCGCGATCGAGGCGCAGCGGCGCGCGGCGATCGAGGCCCGCGCCGCCGGCACGGAAGTCCGCTTCTTTACCATGGCAACGGGGCGCTGATGTCTGTTCTTCTTCCGGGCCTTGCGGATTCGCACATGGCCCAGGCCACGTTCCGCGCCATTCTCGACGCCGTTGCCCATCCCGGCCGACGTTACGGCCTGCCACGGTTGGCGCAGGCGCCGGGCAGCCTTTCCCCGGCCGCCGCCATCACGCTGCTGACGCTGGTGGACGCCACCACGCCGGTCGCGCTGCCCGAGGCCGACCGCGATACGGCGGCGTGGCTGACATTCCATACCGGCGCGCCCGCGGCCCCGGCCGAGGCGGCGGCGTTCGTGCTGGCCGGACCGGCCCATGGTTCCGCCCGGCCCGTGCTGGCGTCGCTGCGCCAGGGCACGTTCGATGCGCCGGAGGCAAGCGCCACCCTGCTGCTCGACATCGCATCCATGACCGACGGCGCGCCGCTGACGCTGTCGGGGCCGGGCATTGCCCATACCCAGACCATCGCCCCCACCCTGGATGCCGCGTTCGTGGCGGAATGGCAGCAGCAGGGTGCGCTGTTTCCGCGCGGGGTCGATGTGTTTCTTCTGTGCGGCGCCGAGATCGTCGGCCTGCCGCGCAGCACCTGCATCACGGAGGCCTGACCATGGCATTTGTCGCGACCAAGGGCGGCGAAGACGCGATCGCCGCCGCCCATGCCTGGCGCGCCGACCGGCGGCGGGGCGACGGCGAAGGCTGCACGCTGCGTCAGGCGACCACCAGCTTCGGCCGGGCCATCGACCGCGTGATGGCCGAAGGCGCGCTCTATGACCCCGACCTCGCCGCGCGGGCGCTGTTGCAGGCCGAGGGCGACCTGGTTGAAGCCGCCTTCCTGCTGCGGTCGTACCGGGCCACCCAGCCGCGCCTGGTCGATGCCCGGCCGATCGATACCACGGCGATGCGCGTCCAGCGCCGGGTGTCGGCGATCTTCAAGGATGTGCTCGGCGGGCAGCGGCTGGGTCCGACCGCCGATTATTCGCACCGGCTGTTCGATACCGGGGAGACGGCGCCCGAGTCCGAATCCGCGCCCGCCCCGGTGGCGGCCGAGCCCGTTGCCCCGCTGCCCGGCGCGATGGGCATTCTGGGGGGCGAGACGCTGCTGGAGGCCATTCCCGCCGCCGGGCACGACGCCCCGCCGGCCGACCTGACCACGATGCCGCTGGATTTTCCGGCCTCCCGGCCGATCCGGCTCCAGGCCCTGGCGCGGGGCGACGAGGGGTTTCTGCTCTCGCTGGCCTATTCGACCCAGCGCGGCTACGGCAACACGCACCCGTTCGTGGGCGAGTTGCGCATGGGCGAGGTCGCGGTTTCGGTCGTGCCGCCCGAACTGGGCTTCGCCATCGAGATCGGCGACATCGTCGTGACCGAATGCCAGATGGTGAACCAGTTCACCGGGTCCAAGACCGTGCCGCCGCAATTCACGCGCGGGTATGGGCTGAGCGTGGGCCATGCCGACCGGCGCGCCATGTCGATGGCGCTGGTGGAACGCGCCCTGCGCGCCGACGAACTGGGCGAGGCGACCGGCAGCCCGGCGCAGGACCCGGAATTCGTGCTGTCGCATTGCGACAATATCCAGGCGACTGGCTTCGTGGAGCATCTCAAGCTGCCGCATTACGTCGATTTCCAGAGTGAGCTGGAAATTATCCGCGCCATTCGCCGCCAGGCCGACGAACAGCGTGCCGAAGACGGGACGGACCGCAAGAAGGAGGATGGCGATGATCGCGTATAATTTCGCCTATCTCGACGAACAGACCAAACGCGGCATCCGCCGGGCGCTGCTGAAGGCCGTGGCGATCCCCGGCTGGCAGGTGCCCTTCGCCAGCCGCGAAATGCCGCTGCCCTATGGCTGGGGCACCGGCGGCATTCAGGTGACCGCCGCGATCATCGGGCAGGACGACCGGCTGAAGGTGATCGACCAGGGCGCGGACGACACGACCAACGCGGTCGCCATCGCCTCGTTCTTCCGCCGCATGACCGGGGTGGAGACCACCACCCGCACGGCGGAGGCCACGATCATCCAGACGCGCCACCGCATTCCCGAGCAGGCGCTGACGGAAAACCAGGTGATCGTCTATCAGGTTCCGCAGCCCGAGCCGCTGTGGAAGCTGATCCCGGAACGCCCGGTCGCGCGGCGCGCCCATGCGCTGAACGATTACGGCATGATGTATGTGAAGCTGTACGAGGACATCACCCGCTTCGGCCGTGTCTCCAGCGCCTACGACCATCCGGTGATGGTCAATGGCCGGGTCCTGATGTCGCCCAGCCCCATTCCCGCCTTCGACAATCCCAAGATGGACGCCATGCCCGCCCTCCAGCTTTTCGGCGCGGGGCGCGAGCGGCGCCTGTATGCCGTGCCGCCCTACACGCCGGTGCGCTCGCTCGATTTCACCGACCATCCGTTCCATCCCGGCCGGGCGGACGGCACCTGCGCCTTCTGCGGCAGCACGTCGAGCTATCTGGACGAGATCATCATCGACGATCACGGCACGCGCCGCTTCCTGTGCTCGGATACCGATTACTGCGCCAGCCGGATCGAAGAGGCCGAACGCCGGGCCGAGGAGGGCGGACAATGAGCCTTCTTCTGGAAGCCCGTTTCCTGAACAAGCGGTTCAGCAATGTCGATGCGCTCGACAATGTCTCGCTGACCGTCAACCGGCGCGAGATCCTGGCGATCGTCGGCGAGAGCGGGTCGGGCAAATCCACCCTGCTCGCCACGCTGGCCGGCCTGTCGCCCGCCGATTCCGGCCATGTTCTCTACCGCGACGCGGAGGGGCCGCACGATATCGCCGCGATGGACGAGATGCGCCTGCGCCGGCTGCAACGCACGCGCTGGGGCTATATCCACCAGAATGCCCGCGCCGCCCTGCGGCTGGATGTGACGGCGGGCGGCAATATCGGCGAGCGGCTGATGATGAACGGCGCCCGCGATTATGGCGAGATCCGCGAGACCGCCGCCCGCTGGCTGGATGAAGTGGAGATCGGGCGCGAACGGATCGACGACCTGCCGATGCATTTCTCGGGCGGGATGCTGCAAAGATTGCAGATCGCCGCCACGCTGGTCACGAATCCCGAACTGATCTTCATGGACGAGCCGACCACCGGGCTGGACGTTTCGGTGCAGGCGCGCATTCTCGACCTGATCCGCACGCTGGTCCATCGGCTGCATGTCGCCGCCATCATCGTGACGCACGATCTGGGCGTGGCGCGCCTGCTGGCCGACCGCACGGTGGTCATGCAGGGCGGTGCGATCGTCGAACAGGGCCTGACGGACCAGGTGCTGGACGACCCGCATCACCCCTACACGCAACTTCTCGTCTCATCGGTGCTGCCCTCATGACCTCCCACCAGAATGGCTGGGCCATCGACGCATCCGGCCTGCACAAGCGTTTCGTCCTGCATCTGCAAGGCGGGCTCGCGCTCGATGTCCTGCGCGGGGCCAGCCTGCGGGTCCGGCCCGGCGAGTGCGTCGCGCTGGTCGGCCCGTCCGGAGCGGGCAAATCGAGCCTGATGCGCGCGCTCTACGGCAATTACCGCGTCGATTCCGGCGCCGTCCGCATTCGTCATGACGGCGCGATGGTCGATATCGCCACCGCGTCGCCGGGCGAGATCCTGGACGTGCGCCAGCGCTCGCTGGGGTATGTCTCGCAATTCCTGCGGGCCATTCCGCGCCTGAGCGCGCTGGATGTCGTCGCCGGGTCGGCCGTGGCGCGCGGCATGAACCTGGAAAAGGCCCGGCGCCACGCGGCGGCGATGCTGGAGCGGCTGCGCATTCCCTCCGCCCTGCATGCGTTGCCGCCCGTTACCTTTTCCGGCGGCGAGCAGCAGCGCGTGAACCTGGCCCGCAGCTTTATCTGCGACTGGCCGACGCTGCTGCTGGACGAACCGACCGCCTCGCTCGACCCCGTCAGCCGCGACTGCGTCTGCACCCTGATCGCCGAAGCCTGCGCGCGGGGCTCGGCGATCGTCGCCATCGTCCATGACCATGCGCTGCGCGAGCGCATCGCCGACCGTACCGTGCTGCTGGAACGCGGCGCGACCATCGAAGAAAGCCAGCCATGACCCTGCTGACCAACGCCCGGATCGTCCTGCCCTGCTCGGTCGTCGAAACCGAACTGCATTTCAGCACCGACGGCCTGTCCGCGCCGGGCGCCTTCGTCCCGGCCGCCAGCACGGATGCGACCGTCATCGACTGCGCGGGCGATTACATCATCCCCGGCATCATCGACCTGCATACCGACAATCTGGAACGCCAGGTCCTGCCGCGCGTCAATGCGCGCTGGCCCTCCCGCTCGGCCTTTCTGGCCCATGACGCGCAATGCGCCGTGGCCGGGGTGACGACCGTGTTCGACTCGCTCAGCCTGGGCGACATCAACGGCCGCGACCGCATCCAGACCTACGAGGACGGAATCCGCGATCTGGTCGAGTTGTCGGAAGCGGGAGCCTTGCGCGCCGACCATCTGCTGCATTTCCGCTGCGAACTGATCGCGCCCGACATGCAGCCGCTGTTCGAGATGGCGTTGCACGATCCGCGCATGACCTCTCTGCTGCGGCTGGCCAGCCTGATGGACCATTCGCCCGGCGTCGGCCAGTACGCCGATATCGCGCGCTGGCGGGCCGGCCGGGCCAAGGAGGGCATGACCGAGGCCGAAATAGACGCCATGCAGGCCCGCGTCGCGGCCGAACGCGCGCATCATCTGGAAGCCAACCGCGCCTATGTCATCGAATACTGCCGCGCCCACGGCATCACCCTGGCCTCGCATGACGACCGGCTGGAGGAAGAGGTTGCGCGCAACCACGAAGACGGGATCACGATTGCCGAATTTCCCGTTTCGCTGGCCGCCGCGCGGGGTGCCCATGCCCTGGGCATGGATGTGATCGCCGGGGCGCCGAATATCGTGCGCGGAGGGTCGCACTCCGGGAACGTCAATGCCATCGACCTGATCCGCGCGGGCCTGGTGACGGCGCTGGCGTCCGATTACGTCCCGTCCGCGATGCTGGAGGCCGCTTTCGCCTGCGTGGCGCAGGAGATTCTGCCGGTGCCCGAAGCGATCGCGCTGGTTACCGACGGGCCGGCCCGCATCGTCGGCCTGCATGATCGGGGGCGGATCGAGGCCGGGCGGCGGGCCGACCTGGTGCAGGTCCGGCTGTATGACGGCCTGCCGGTCATTCGCCGCGTGTGGGTGGGAGGGCATCGTGTCGTCTGACACCGGCGCCCGCTACGCCCTCTATTACGCGCCGGAGCCGTCTGACGCCCTGTGGCGCGCGGGGTGTGCCTGGCTGGGGCGCGACCCGGCGACCGGCCTGCCGGTCGAGATGCCGGGTCTGGCGCGGCGTGCCCCGCTGACCCGGTCGGCCACCCGCTACGGCTTCCATGCCACGCTGAAGGCCCCGATGGCGCTGAACGGCCCCGTCACGGCCTTTCTGGACGATGTGGCGGCCTTTGCCGCCTCGTCCTCGCCTTTTGCTCTGCCGGCGCTGCGTATCGTGGAGGAAGGGGGCTTTACCGCCCTGCGGCCGGCCGCACCCTGCCCGGCCTTGCAGGCGTTCGGCGACGATTGCGTGCGGGTCTTCGATACCCATCGGCGACCCGAGGACCCGCAGCGCACCGCAGAGCGCGCCTGGCGCTGCACCGACCGGCAGAAGGCGTTGCTGCATCGGTGGGGATACCCCTATGTGTTCGACGAATGGCATTTCCACATGACGCTGGCCGACAGCGTGCTACCGCCGGATATCCGGGGCGAAATGGAGGCGCTGTTCACCCCCGCGCTGGCGCGGGAGCGCATGGTCGCCTCGCTGTGCGTCTTTCACGAGCCCCGGCCCGGCGCGCCCTTTACCCTGCTGGCGCGCTGCGCGCTGGAGGGCGGGGCATGAGGACGGGACGCCTGGTCCTGGTCACCGGCCCCTCCGGCGTGGGCAAGGATGCCGTGATCGGGTACGCCCGCGCCCGCCTGGACGGCCGGGACGACGTGCTCTTTCCCCGCCGCATCATCACCCGCCCCGCCGACGCGACCGAAACGCCCGATACGATGGACGACGCGCGCTTCGACCGGGCGGAAGCCGACGGGCATTTCCTGGTCGCCTGGCGCGCGCATGGGCTGGCCTACGCGCTGCCGGCGTCGATGGCGCAGGATATCGCGCAGGGGCGGCAGCTTGTCGCCAATGTCTCGCGCGGGATCGTTGCCGAACTGCGCGCGCGCTTTCCCTGCTGCGTGGTCGGCATCGACGCGGATGCCGACCTGCGCCGCGCGCGGCTGGCGACGCGCGGCCGCGAGACGGCCGCCGCGATCGACGGGCGGCTGAAACGGGCGATGCCCGCGACCTGCCTGCCCGACATATCCATTCGCAACGAGGGCGAACTGGCCGAGGCGGGCGAACGGCTGGTCGCGCTTATCGAGGACTGGCGTCGTGCATGATGTCCGTCATGTCGGGCTGGAGCAGTTCGAAGACCAGTTGCATGCGCCGGGCCGGGTAGTGGCCGATCGACAGTTCGATCGGGCGGCCCGCCGGGGTGACGTTGTAGCCCACGGTGCGCAGCAGCGGATCGGTCGGCTCCATGCGCAGCAGCGACGCCTCGTGCGAGTCCGGGCAGCGGGCCGTGACCTGCGTGCGCTGACGCAGGCTTTCGATACCCAGGCCGTTGAGTGCGCCGGTAATCGAATCCTGCGCCTCCAGCGCCGCCAGCAGCCCGTCATGCAACGCCGCGTCGAAAACATGCCGCGAGTAGGAGACCGGCCGTTCGTCGGCATATCCCACCCGTTCCAGCAGGATGACCTCGCGCGGCGCGCCGAGGGCCGCCTGCACGAGCGCGCGGTCGGGGACCTCGTCGGCCGGCATGCGCCGCAGGACGAGCTTGCGACGGGCCGCGTGGCGGTTGACGCCCTGCATCCATTCGCTGAAGCGGGGGCGGGCATGAATCCGGTATTCCACCGGATCGTCGCTGACGAAGCTGCCGCGCCCCTGCTCGGTACGGATCAGCCCGGCATTGGCCAGTTCCTCCAGCGCGCGGCGGATGGTGTGGCGGTTCAACTGAAAATGCCGCGCCAGGTCATGCTCGGTCGGCAGCTTCTTGCCGGGTTCGTAGATCCCGCCGCGAATGCCCTCGGTCAGCGCAGTGGCCACTTCCCGCCAGCGCGGAACTTTTTCTGTCATCTGCCAAAGCCTCGAGATCGACGCACGGTACGACACGCACCGCGACATAGTTTCAGGAAGGGCCTCTAACATGTCTAGACATGTCATGAAAACTTCATCTGCCATGGTGTTGGGGGCCGCCATCGCCTGCCTGGCCTGGGCCAGCCCGTCGCGGGCCGATGCGCCCCCGGCCGACAGTGACATCCCCTGCCCCCATGCCGACGGCATTACGCTGGTGATCGAGCCTTACGAGCCGATCAATACGCTCGAACCGGTCTTCAACGCCATCGCGCAGGATCTGTCCGGGCGGCTGCACTGTCCGGTCCATATGATGATTACCGTGTCCTACAGCGCCGAGATCGAGGCGATGCGCTCCGGTCATGCCGAACTCGGGCTGTTCGGCCCGCTGGGTTACGTCATCGCCCACAAGCTGGCGGGCGCCGAGGCCGTCGCCGTGCTCTCGACCAGGCTGGGGGGTGCCGGGCTGTACACCGCCAGCATCGTGACGCGGCCGGCCACCGGCATTCACGATCTGGCCGGATTGCGCGGGCATAGTTTCGCGTTCTCCGATCCGGGCTCGACCTCGGGCCATCTGCTGCCGGCGGCGGCGCTCAAGAACGCCGGCATCGACCCGAAGCAGGATCTCGTCGCCCGCTTCGCCGGCACCCATACCGCGTCCTTCGAAGCCATCCGCAACGGGCAGGTCGATGCGGCGGAACTGAACAGCGAGACGATCGCCGATGCCCAGGCGGCGGGCGAATACAATGCCGCGGACTATACCGTGCTGTGGCGATCGCCCCCCATTCCGCAGGGGCCGATCGCCGTGGCGCCCGGCCTGCCGCCCGCCTTTCGCAAGAAGCTGGTCGATGCCCTGATGGCGGTCGATGTCAGCCACATCCGGGCCAACGATGTCGGGACGGGTACCGAGCCCACGACCCGCCTGACCCCGCAGACCGATGCCGCCTATGACGGCATCCGCAGCCTGACGCCGGTGATCGGCCTCGACATGCAAGGTGCGCAATGAACGGCGAGTCCCTGGTCCTGAGCGATGTGACCAAATCCTACGACACCGCCGGGCGGCGCAGGATGGTGCTGCATGGCATCGACCTGGCCGTTCGACCGGGCGAGATCGTCGTGCTGCTGGGCGCCAACGGCAGCGGCAAATCGACGACGCTGAAGATCGCATCGGGGATGATTCCGCCCTCCAGCGGGGAAATCCGGATCGGGGACACCCCGATCGGCGGCCTGAAGGGCGAGATGCGGCGCCAGTCGCGCATGGCGCTGGGCATGGTCTTTCAGAGCCCGCGTCTGGTCGGGCGGCGGGCGGTCCTCTCCAACGTGCTGTGCGGTACGCTGGGCCGTCATCAGGACCTTGCCTCGATGGCCGGCATCCTGCCCCGGTCCGAACGGGGGCTGGCCATGGACTGTCTGGAACAGGTGGGGCTGGCCGGCCTGGCGGCCCAGCGTGCCTCCACCCTCTCCGGCGGGCAGGCCCAGCGGGTCGCCATCGCCCGGGCGCTGGCCCAGCGGCCCGCCGTCATCCTGGCGGACGAACCCGTCGCCAGCCTGGACCCGGATGCGGCCGAAGAGGTCATGGTGCTGCTGCGCCGGGTGGCCCGCGAACAGAATCTGGCGATCCTGTGCGTGCTGCACCAGATCGACCTGGCCCGGCGCCACGCCACGCGCCTGGCCGGGCTGAAGGCCGGGCGGCTGGCCTTCGACCTGCCGCCGGCCGACGTTACCGATGAGGCCCTGGCCGACCTGTATGCGAGGGAAACGATGAGGGAGGCCGCCTGATGCCCCGCACCATGACCGCCGCCCCGCCGGAACGCGCCCGCTTCGCCCTCCCCCGCTCCGGCCGCTTCCTGTTCTGGGGCGGCATGGCCGTTCTGGCCCTGCTGCTGGTCCAGGCGGCGCGCGAAACGCAGGTCAGCCCGGCCAACCTGCTGTCGGGCGCCGGGCGGATCGTCGATATCGTGCGGCGCGCCTGCCCGCCCGACTGGCACCAGTTGCCCATGGAATGGAAGCCGGCGCAGGAAACCTTCAACATCGCGCTGGTCGGCACGGCGTTGGGCGCCCTGCTGGCCTGCCCGCTGGCCCTGCTGTCCTCGCGCACCATCGTGCGCCATGCCCCCGTGCGGATGGCCGCGCGCTGTGTGGTCGGGCTGCTGCGCGCCGTGCCCGACCTGGTATGGGCGCTGATCTTCGTCACCGCGGTCGGTCTGGGGCCGTTTCCCGGCGTGCTGTCGCTGACGCTGCACACGGCGGGCATGCTGGGCCGGCTGGGGGCCGAAATGATCGAGGACATGGACGTGATGCCGATGGAGGCGATGGAACTGGCCGGTGCCAACCGCCTGCAGATTTTCGCGCATGGCGTCGTGCCGATGCTCGCCCCGTCGATGTTCGGGCTGGTGCTCTACCGGTTCGACGAAAACCTTCGCTCGTCTCTGGTGCTGGGTTTTGTCGGCGCGGGTGGGCTGGGGTTCCAGCTTTATACCGCCATCAGCCTTTTTCAGTACCGCACCGCCTCGCTGCTGCTGCTGATGACGCTGGTGATGGTCATCGCCGTCGAAGGCCTGTCATCCGTCATTCGCCGGCATCTGTCCTGATTTCTTCCTGTCGATCCCTTCATGGTTCGTCGGGGTGGGCATAGCGGCGCAGGAATGGCGCCGTGACGCTGCGTTCCGAGGCCGCGACCTGCGCAGGGGGGCCGGCGGCGACGATGGTGCCGCCCCGGCGGCCGGCGCCGGGGCCGAGGTCGATGACCCAGTCGCTGGCCGCCGCGACCCGCATGTCGTGCTCGGCCAGCACCACCGTATTGCCCTGGTCGACCAGCGCCTGAAGCTGGCGCATCAGCCGGTCCACATCCGCCGGGTGCAGGCCGGTGGTCGGCTCGTCGAGAACATACAGGATGTGGCCGCCGCGCTGTTTCTGAAGCTCGGTCGCGAGCTTGATGCGCTGGGCCTCGCCGCCCGACAGCGTGGTCGCCGACTGGCCCAGCCGCAGATAGCCCAGGCCGCCCCGGCGCAGCGTCTCGAACCCCCTGGCCAGAACCGGCACATCGGCGAAAACAGCGCACGCTTCGTCGATGCTCAGGCCCAGCACATCCGCAATATTGTGTCCGTTCCAGCGGATTTCCAGCACCTCGGCCTTGTACCGGCTGCCGTGGCAGACCGGACAGGGCGTCTGCACCGTGGGCAGGAACAGCAGTTCCACATCCACCGTGCCCACGCCTTCGCAGCGCGGGCATCGCCCTTTCGCGACGTTGAAGGAGAACCATCCTGCATCGAAACTCTGCTGTTTCGCTTCGGGCGTTTCGGCGAACAGGCGGCGGATCGTATCGAACAGGCCGGTATAGGTGGCCGGGTTGGAGCGCGGGGTGCGGCCGATCGGCTTCTGGTCGATCATGACCATGCGTTTGACCGGGCCGGTGCCGCCGGAAACCGTGCCGGTCGGTTCGCGCCGTTCCGGCGGGGGCGCGTCGTCCGTGCTGTCTTCCTCGGGGTCGATCTCCATTGTCTGGCCCAGGGCGCGCGCCATGATCGACACCAGCGCCTGCCCGACGAGGCTGGATTTGCCCGAGCCCGAGACGCCCGTGACCGACACCAGGACGCCGAGGGGAAGCGTGAGGGACAAATGGTCCAGATTGTTCCAGCAGATATCGGTCAGCTTCAACTGTCCGCCCGGCTGGCGCACCGGCGTGGTGCGAGGCTGGACCGCATCGAACAGATAGGGGCGGGTGCGCGATGCCTTGACGTTCCGCAGGCCGTCGGGGAGGCCGCTATACAGGATGCGTCCGCCGCGCTCGCCCGCGTCGGGGCCGACATCGACCAGCCATTCCGCCCGGTGGATCACATCGGGATTGTGCTCCACCACGATCAGGGAATTGCCGGCCGCGCGCAGGCCGTCCAGCGCGCGCAGGAGGGCCTGCGTGTCGGCGGGGTGCAGGCCGGAACTCGGCTCGTCGAGCACATAGACCACGCCGAACAGGTTGGAGCGGATCTGCGTGCCCAGGCGGAGGCGTTGGTATTCGCCGGGAGAGAGGGTCTGCACGCCCCGGTCGAGCTGGAGATAGCCCAGCCCGAGATCGAGCAGCACGCCGATGCGCTCGATCATGGCCTCGACCATGCCCCGCGCAGCGACCGCGGTCGCGTCCTGGCCGCTTTCCAATGTTCTGGCGGAGGTGCGCAGGGCGGACGCGATGTCTTCCAGCGGGCGGTTCGCGAAGGCGGCGATGTTCAGCCCGTCGAATGTCACGCGCAGGGCATCGGGGTTCAGCCGCTGGCCGTGGCAGGACGGACAGGGGGTGGACAGCATGAACGATGCGGCCCGCCGGCGCATCTTTTCGCTCTGCGATTGCGTGAAGGTGTGCAGCACGTAGCGCCGCGCCCCGCTGAACGTGCCGTTATAGTCCGCCGGAATGCCGCGCCGGATGGCGTCCTGCACCTGCGCGTGCGTGCGCCCCGGATAGACGGGCTCGGTCGGGGTTTCTTCGGTGAACAGAATCCAGTCGCGGGTCTCTTTCGGCAGGTCGCGCCATGGACGATCGACATCCACGCCGCGCGTGATCAGGATGTCGCGCAGATTCTGCCCCTGCCAGGCGGTGGGCCATGCGGCCACGGCGCGCTCGCGGATGCTCAGCCGGTCGTCGGGGACCAGGGTCTTTTCCGTGACATCATAGACGCGGCCCAGACCGTGACAGGTCGGGCAGGCGCCCATGGGCGTGTTGGGGGAAAAGGATTCCGCCTCCAGCCGCGACAGGCCGGGCGGGTAGGTGCCGGCGCGGGAATAGAGCATGCGCAGCAGGTTGGAGAGCGTGGTCAGGCTGCCGACGCTGGACCGGCTGCTGCTGCCGCCCCGCTGCTGCTGGAGGGCGACCGCCGGAGGAAGCCCTTCGATGGCGGCGACGACCGGCACCGGCATCTGGTCGAACAGCCGCCGCGCGTAGGGCGAGACGGATTCCAGGTAGCGGCGCTGGGCCTCGGCATAGATCGTCCCGAAGGCCAGCGAGGATTTGCCCGAGCCCGAGACGCCCGTGACGACGACCAGCCGGTCGCGCGGCAGGTCCACATCGACATTATCGAGATTATGCTCCCGCGCGCCGCGAACGCGAATCATCTCGTGGGGCGATGGCGTCTGGGACATGCGGCTCTCCGGCGGGTGGAGAGACATATCTAGCCCATCGGGGGCGCTCTGGCGAAACGCGGGCTGTGCCGCCGCGCGTTGACGCGATGGGGCATCGCCCGTAGAATTCCGGCTTCCCGAACCAGCGATGCCCGAACAGGCGCAGCCTTACTTCAGCGCCGGAGGCGCCGCTTGACCATGTCCATGACGTTTGCCGATCTCTCCCTGGCGCCGACCCTGCTGAGCGCGCTGGCCGAGGAAGGGTATGTCTCTCCGACCCCGATCCAGGCGCAGTCGATTCCGCTGCTGCTGGAAGGGCGGGACCTGCTGGGCATGGCCCAGACCGGCACGGGCAAGACCGCCTCTTTCGCGCTGCCGCTGCTGCATCGGCTTGCCGCGAACCCGCGCCCGGCGCCCCAGGGGGGTGCGCGCGTGCTGGTCCTGGCGCCCACGCGCGAACTCGTCTCGCAGATCGCCGATGGGTTCGGAAGCTTCGGGCGCTATCAGCAGCCCAGCGTGACGACGATTTTCGGCGGTGTCAGCCAGTTTCATCAGATCAACGCGCTGGCGGCCGGCGTGGATATCATCGTGGCCACGCCGGGGCGGTTGCTGGACCTGATCACGCAGGGGCTGTGCGACCTGTCGCAGCTTGAGGCGCTGGTGCTGGATGAGGCCGACCAGATGCTCGACATGGGCTTCGCCAAGCCGATCGAGCGGATCGTCGCGACGCTGCCGCAGGATCGGCATACCGTGCTGTTTTCGGCGACGATGCCGAAATCCATCGCCGCGCTGGCGGAAAGCCTGCTGCGCGATCCGGCGAAGGTCGAGATCGCCCCGCCCTCGACCACCGTCGAGCGGATCGAGCAGTCGGTCATGTTCGTCGATGCGGCCGACAAGAAGGCGGCGCTGCTGGCATTGCTGCGGACGCCGGGGATGGGCCAGGCCGTGGTCTTTACCTTGCAGAAGAACATCGCCAACGAAGTCTGCGCCTTCATCACCGAGGCGGGCATCACCGCCGAGGCGCTGCACGGCAACAAGTCGCAGGGCCAGCGGGAACGCGCGCTGGATGCCTTTCGCGCCGGCACCGCGCAGGTTCTGGTGGCGACGGATATCGCGGCGCGCGGCATCGATGTCGATACGGTCACGCATGTGTTCAACCATGACCTGCCGAGCCTGCCGGAAAGCTATGTCCATCGCATCGGCCGCACCGGCCGCGCCGGCCGCAACGGCTTTGCCATCACGCTGTGCGATGCCGAGCAGCGGGCGTGGCTGCGCGATGTGGAGCGGGAGATCGGGCGCGCCCTGATCGTGCGGGACGACCATCCGTGGCATTCGGAAGAGGCACGGCATTCGACCATGCGCCCGCCCGTGCTGGGGGGTGGGCCGGTCAAGCAGGTCAAGCCGCAGCAGAAGCGCGAGCGCAAAGTCTGGACCGAGGAAGAGAAGAACGCCGCGCGGGCGGCGGCAATGGCCGGGACGGTGCGCGAGGACGCCTGATCGCGCCGGATCGGGCGCGCGGGGGGTTTCAGGGGGGCTTGTGCTCCCCGGCCGCGCGCTGTGGCGGCGTTGCGGGTCAGGGGGCGGGCCGGATGGGGTGCTCCGCCTGCCGCATAAGCCATTGTTCGAGTATTTTCAGACTGTTCGTTACCAATGCGTCCCTGGGTCGGATCAGCCCGTACGCCGTTCCGTCGGCGGTGAATCCGGCGGGTGCCAGCAGGCGCCCGTTCGCGACATCGTCCGCCGCGATGATGCGGGGGGACAGGGCGACGCCCAGGCCGCTGGCGGCGGCTTCCAGCATCATGAAATGATGGTCGTACAGGCGGATTTCGCGCGGCGTGGACATGTCGGGCCGGGAGGCCAGCCAGTTCTTCCATGCCTCGGGACGGGTGCGCGACCCCAGCGCCAGATAGTCCGCGTCCGCGAACCGCCGCGCCATGTCGGGGCGCATGACCGGCCCGACCGCTTCCGGCACCAGCGTCGTCACCGTCCAGTCGGGAGCGAGCGGGAAATCGAGGCGCCGGATCGCCAGCGTGATGCGCTCCCGCGCGAAATCCAGCGCGCCGCCGCCCGTTGAAAGATGCACGTCGATGCCGGGATGGCGATCCTGGAAGTCGGACAGGCGCGGGATCAGCCAGCGCATCGCCAATGACCGCTCGCAGGACAGGACGATCGGCTGCGCGCCGGAGGCCGAGCGGATTTCGGCCAGTGCCGCCGCGATCCCCCGCAGCGCGTCGCTCGTGGCCTGGGCCAGGCGCTCGCCCGCCCTGGTCGGCCGCACGCCGCGTCCGTCCGGCTCCAGCAGGCGCACATGCAGTTCGGCGGCGAGTTTGGAAACCCGGCGGCTGACGGCGCCGTGGGTCAGGGCCAGTTCCGCCGCCGCCGCCCGCACCGCGCCGAGGCGCGTGACGGCCTCGAACGCACGCAGATCGTCCAGCGAGGGGATGTCGGACCGCTTCATTGGTCAGTTTTTATCACCGGAACGGGTCAGTTCATATCGATTTTCCTGCCGGAGCGTTCCGTTATGCTCACCATCATGAACGAGAATGCCTCCCCTGCCCGGCCGCTCGCCGTCACGATGGGCGACCCCGCCGGCATCGGGCCGGAGATCGTGGCCCGGATGTTCCTGCGGCGACCGGCGCGGCGGCGCTGGATCGTCATCGGTGACCCGATGGTGATGGACCATGCGCTGACCGCGCTGGACCCGGCCGCGCGGGTGCGCCGGGTGGCCAGGCCGGACGAGGCCCGGTTCGGGGATGGGGTGTTGAACGTGCTGGCGTCCTCGGACTGCGTGGCCCTGCCGCCCGTGGGGCGGGTCAGCGCCGAAAGCGGCCGGGCCGCCTATGCGGCGATCCTGTCCGCGATCGGGTTGGCGAAGGCGGGAGCGGTTGGCGGCGTCGTTACCGCGCCGATCCACAAGGAAGCCCTTGCCGCCGCCGGGGTGCGCTATCCGGGCCATACGGAAATCCTTGCCGCGCAGGCCGGTGGCGCGGATGTCGCCATGATGCTGGCGAATGAGGAGATTCGCGTCGTGCTGGTGACCATCCATTGTGCGCTGAGGGAGGCGATCCGTCGCGCCGATTTTCCCGCGCAGATGACGGCGATCCGGCTGGCCCATGCGGGCGCGCGGGCGTTGGGCGTCGCCTGCCCGCGCATTGCGGTGGCGGGCCTTAATCCCCATGCCGGGGAAGGCGGTCTGTTCGGTGACGAGGAAGCCCGCATCATCGCGCCCGCCATCGCGCAGGCGCGCAGCGAGGGCATGGATGCCTCCGGCCCATGGCCGGGGGACACCGTGTTCATGCAGGCGCGCGCCAAGCATTTCGATGTCGTGGTGGCGCAATATCACGACCAGGGACTGATTCCGGTGAAATATATGGGTCTCGCGCAGGGGGTGAACATCACGCTCGGCCTGCCCTTCGTGCGCACCAGCCCCGACCACGGCACCGCCTTCGCGATCGCGGGACGGGGCGTCGCCGATCCGTCCAGCCTGGAAACGGCGTTCGATTACGCCCTTCGCCTGACCGGAGCCGCCGCATGATCCCGCCCGATTTCATCTTCATGCTGACCCGCCACGACCGGACGGTGGAGAACGCGGCCGACCTGGTGGAGACCGTCCGGACCGCCGGTGTCCGCCATATCGGGTTCAAGGATATCGGGCTGCCGTTTGCGGGGCTCCAGGTCCTTGCACGCGCGATCCGGCAGGCGGGGGCCAGGATGTCTCTTGAAGTGGTCTCGCGCGATCGCGAGAGCGAGCTTCGTTCGGTGCGGGCCGGGATCGCCCTGGGTGTCGATTATCTTCTGGGCGGCACGCATGTTGATGACGTGCTGCGGCTGCTGGACGGCACGGCGATCCGCTACTATCCGTTTCCCGGCCGGATCAACGGGCATCCGAGCGTTCTCGAAGGGACCGAAGCCGAGATCGTGCGCAGCGCCGCCGCCCTGGCAGCGCGACCGGGCGTGCATGGGCTGGATCTGCTGGCCTATCGCTTCGCGGGAGACGTGCCGGCCCTGATGCGGCGGGTTTGCCGCGCCGTGGCGGACAAGCCCGTCATTGTCGCCGGGTCGCTCGACCGGGCGGAGCGGATCAGGGCTGCGGCCTTGGCGGGTGCCGCCGGTTTCACGGTCGGCACGGCGGCCTTCGACGGCGCGTTTCCGGCATCGGCTGATCTGGCGGGGCAGATCGGCTGTATCCAGACTATCCTGTCCACAACGATCCTGTCCAAAGCATGATGGAGACGCATTCGATGGAAAAGATAAACCTGACGCAGGCGTTCGCGACGTTTTCCGATTACTGGAGCCCCCGCGTGGCGGGCGACATCAACACCTCCCAGATCAAGCTGGTGAAACTCAAGGGAATGTTCGACTGGCATCATCACGAACATGAAGACGAACTGTTCCTGGTCGTATCGGGGACATTGCGCATGCATTTCCGGGATCGCGTCATCGATGTCGCAGTCGGCGAATTCCTGATCGTGCCGCATGGCGTGGAGCATTGTCCCGAGGCCCTGGGCGACGAATGCCATGTCGTCCTGCTGGAACCGAATACGACCCTCAATACGGGCAATGTGATCAACGACCGCACCGTGCAGGCGCCCTCGCCGCTATGAGCGCGGGCGGGATGCCGCCATTTCGTCTCCGCGCTCCGCGCCCCTTGCGGTTTGTCTGCTGCAATGAAACAGTTACACTGTAACATTCAGGGACGCTTCGTGGTGGCACCATTCAGGATTTTCGGTCGCGGCACGCTGGTCGCACTTCTGGGCGCAAGCCTGCTGACGCCTTCGGCCATGCCCGTGCATGCCGCCGATCTGCCCGACACCATTCCGGCATGGCTGAACGACATCAATGGTGCGCGGGCCATGGGCTGGGTGAAAGCCCAGAATGCCCGCACACTGGACCTGCTGGGTCATGGCCCGCTGTACAAGGGGCTGTATGATACCTCGCTGAAGCTGCTTCAGACGCATGACCGTCTGGCCATGCCGATGCAGATGGACGGGATGGTTTATAATTTCTGGCGCGACGAGCACCATCTGCGGGGCATTCTGCGCCGCACGACGGCGGACTCGTTTGCGACCGATCATCCGGAATGGACGGTCGCCCTCGACCTCGATGCGCTGGCGGCGAAAGAAAAGCGCAACTGGGTCTATAAGGGCATTGATTGCCTGCATTCCCAGCAGAACCTTTGCCTTCTGCACCTCTCCGATGGCGGCGAGGATGCCAGCACCGTCCGCGAATTCGACCTCAGAACCGGCCAGTTCGTCGAAGGCGGATTTTCCCTGCCGCATGCCAAACAGGATTCATCCTGGCTTGATCGCGACAGTTTGCTGGTCAGCTATCCCTGGAGCGCGGACGACCTGACGGAGTCTTCCTACCCGTATATCGTCAAAATCCTGAAGCGCGGTCAGTCTCTCGACCAGGCGCAGACCGTCTTTGCGGGAAACAGGAAGGATGTCGAGGTCGGCCCCGAAGTGCTGCATGACGGCGCGGGCCATCAGGTCGTGCTGATCCGTGAGGGGCTGGATGCGTTCGCCTCGCGGACGTTCCTCTATCGTGACGGACAGACCACTTCGCTTGCCCTGCCGCTGAAATCCAGCGTTTCGGCGCTGTTCAATGCGCGGCTTGTCGTTCTTCTGGATGAGGACTGGACGGTAAACGGCCAGACATTCACCAAGGGGTCGCTCGTGCTGGTCGACCCTGCGGCGAAGAATCCGGCGCCGCAGCTTCTGCTGGCCCCGACGGCGGGGCAGGTGATCGAGGGCGCGTCCACCAGCCATGGTCATCTGATCGTCACGCTGTATGACAATGTGCGCGGCAAGATCGCCATCTACACGCCTGCCGCCAATGGCACGGATTTTACGCATCGGGATCTTCCGTTACCGCAGAACATGTCGGTCGATCTGATCAGCACGGATGAGGACTCGCCCTTCGCTTACGCCACCTCGTCGGGGTTTCTGACGCCCACGACGCTGTGGGAGATCAACAGCGACCTGGCGTCGGTTCAGAAAATCCGCACGTTGCCCAGCCAGTTCGATGCCTCGGACATGACGGTCGAGCAGCACGAAGTGCGCTCGAAGGACGGGACGGACATTCCGTATTTCATTGTCCATCGCAAGACTATGCCGCTGGATGGGACGAACCCGACGCTGCTTTATGCCTATGGTGGTTTCGAGGTTCCGCTGTTTCCGTTCTACTCGGCGGGCATCGGCAACAACTGGCTCGCCCGTGGGGGGGTCTATGTGCTGGCCAATATCCGCGGGGGTGGCGAGTTCGGGCCGGCCTGGCATGACGCGGGCCTGAAGACGAACCGCCAGCGCATCTATGACGATTTTGCCGCGGTGGCGAAGGATCTGATGGAGCGCAAGGTGACGTCGCCTCAGCACCTTGCCATCCAGGGTGGGTCGAATGGCGGGCTGCTGATGGGGGTGGAATTCACCCAGCATCCCGATTACTGGAAAGCCGTCGATATCGAAGTGCCGCTGCTGGACATGATGAATTACGAACACATGTCGGCTGGGGCATCGTGGGTCGGGGAGTACGGCACCGTCTCCATTCCCGAACAGAAGGCGTTCCTGCGCAGCATTTCCCCGCTTCAGAACCTGAAGGAAGGGGTGAAGTATCCGGTGCCGTTTATCGAGACGACCACCAAGGACGACCGCGTCGGTCCGGTCCATGCCCGGCGATTTGCCTGGCGGATGAGCGAGATGAAGCTGCCTTACTACTACTGGGAGCAGGTCGCGGGTGGTCACGGCTTTGGTGCCAGCCAGAAGGAAGTCGCCCAGACACAGGCACTCAGCTACGCCTATCTGTGGTCACAACTTGGCAGGACGCGCTGACCCGCGAACGGCGGAACACGATACGAAAAGCGGGGCTCCTGCGGAGCCCCGTTTTTTGTTCGACCCCGGCTTATGTTCGGCCCCGGCGCACGCGATAGATCGACCGATGGTTTGTGACCCAGCGTCCGACACGCCTGTTAAGGCGCGGGATTTGACGGTGCGTTGTTTTCACGCGAGTGGAAGGATGCGCTATCGGCCAGCTTCACCATGGAAGCACCACGGGCGAAATGACGTTGGGTCATGGAGAGATTCCTCCCGTTGGATAAAACGCTGTTCAGCCCTGAAGACGGGCGATTTCACCCTGCGCCTGCACGATGGTGGCGTCTTTCGCGTCCTGCCCCAGAGCCAGTCCTTCGGCACGTATCCAGGTGACATCTGTGAGACCGATGAAGGCCAGGACGGCGGCGAGATATTTTTCCTGATGATCCAGCATCGCGGCCGGGCTGTCCCCGGTATAGATCCCGCCACGCGTCGAGATCAGGAACGCCTTCTTGCCCTGCGGAAGGAGACCTTCAGGCCCCGACGCACCGTACCGGAACGTCTTGCCCGCTACGACCACACGGTCGATCCAGGATTTGAGCTGGGCGGGAAGGGAAAAATTATACATCGGAACGCCGATGACGACGATGTCGGCTGCCAGGAGATCATTGATATGCCCGTCGCCGATCGCCAGATCGTCGGCGAGCGCGGTATCCGTGACCGGCTTCCCCTGTAGCGCCGCCATATGCGCGCCGGTCAGATAAGGCACTGGATCGGTAGCGAGATCCCGATAGATGACGGTGGCATCCGGGTGCGCTGCCTTGTGTCGCGCGACGGTTTCCGCGGAAAGCTGCCGGCTGACCGAATAATGTCCGAGAATGCTGGAATCAATATGCAGGATCTTCATCGTGGTCGTCTCCGTGGAAGAAGGGGACAGGGATTTTCTGTTGCGCGCTGAGAACAGGTCTCTGATTGCTCCGAACATGATCCAGCGTGTCTCATGGATGAACCCACCTATAAAGCCGCTATATTCCGATATATAATATCGGACAGAACGATGGATCGAAGAGAGGCTCCATGCTGGATGGTGTATCGCTGGATCAACTGCGCACATTCATTGCCGCGAGTGATGAAGGCAGCTTCTCGGCGGCGGCGCGGCTGCTGCACCGGTCGCAGTCGGCGGTCAGCGAGATGATCGCCACTCTTGAGATGCAGATGGGGATCGTGCTGTTCGATCGGACCGGCCGTTACCCGCAACTGACGGCCGCCGGTCGGGTGCTGCTGGCCGATGCGCGCGGCGTGGTTTCGGGTGTGGATTTCATGAAGGCGCGGGCCAAAGGCATGTCATCGGGGCTGGAGCCCGAATTGTCGGTCGTGGTCGATGTATTCTTCCCGATGGACCGTGTGACAGCCGTGGCGACCGGGTTCCGCGAGACATTTCCACACACGCCCTTGCGGCTGTACGTCGAAGCTCTTGGCGGTGTCTTTCAGCCTCTTCTCGATGGAAGGGCCGGTATCGGCATTGCAGGCCCGCTCCCCGATCTTCCCAGCTCTATGTCCAGCGAGGCGCTGGGGGGTATCCGCTTCATGATGGTGGCCTCTCGCGACCACCCTCTGGCGCGGTTCGACGGTGTCATTCCCCGCGAGGAACTGGCACGCCACGTCCAGCTCGTGCTGGCCGACCGGACCACGCTATCCGCGGGGCGGGAGCGCGGCGTCATGTCTCCCCTGACATGGAGGCTCGCGGATCTCTACGCCAAACATCACTTCCTGCTCGGGGGGTTGGGTTGGGGCGGCATGCCCTTTCATACCGTTCGCGCCGATATCGAAAGCGGCCGACTGGTCGAACTCCGCGTCGAGGACATCTCCCAGGGGGGAGCCAATATGCCCATGACGGTCGTTTATCCCACGGCCGAGCCGCCGGGGCCTGCCGGCCGCTGGCTCGTCGACAGACTAAAGCTCTGCCCAGGTGGAACAGCCAATCAGTAATTCGAACGTCGAAAAGCCAATATCGCTACCGCGCAAAAAACTGCGGCGGCCTCGCACCGAGAATTTGGTGGCCCGACAGGGCTCGGGCTTGGACCAGAACATTTCCACCGAACCGGTTTTCGGTGGCAATGCTCTGGCAGGAAAGCCCGAGCACGCATCAGTGCGCCGGCTTGCGGAATTTCAGCACGACCTGATCGGTACGGCCCCGGATCGCGGGATCGAACACCGGCAGGTCGTGGTTATCGTCCGGATTGACGAGCACCTTGCTCTCACTTTCGAAATGGAAACCCGCCGCCTCGACCTGCCGGCGGATGATCGCCGGGTCGATCCGGTGCAGCTTCGCCACGTCGGCATCCGCGCCCGGATTGGCCACATGGTCGATCACGATGAACACGCCGCCCGGACGCAATGCTGCGAATACCGATTTGTCGAACGCCAACGCGGCATCGACGCCGGCGCCGTAATAGACATCGTGATAATTCTGCGCCGTCCAGACGAGGTCGAGCCGCTTGGGCACCTGAATCGCGTCCAGCGGCTGGATCAGGACCGAGACATTGGAGAATACCGGCATCGCGGCGGTGGCCTTCACCGCATCCGCCGCCGTGGGCTTCTTCGCCACCAGCCCGGCTGGCACGATGGCCCAGACATGCCCCTCGCCACCGACCACGTTGCTGAACAGGCGCGTGAAATAGCCCTTGCCCGGCATGATGTCGGCGACGTTCATACCACGCTTCAGGCCGGCGAAGGCCAGCAGGCTGGCGGGCTTGCGGTTCTTGTCGCTGGCCACGTCCTCGTCCGGCCGATCCTTGCTGGCGACGGCAGCGGCGATCCCGACCGCACCGCCGCGCCGGCCCTGATAGAGAGGCGACTGGGCGTAGGCCGGCGCGATGGCGGCGGCTGCGACGCTCGCGCCCACCATGACGGTCAGAAGAAGACTGCGAACGGCCATGCCTTGTTTCTCCATACCCGCGCCTCTATGGCGCGCCGGCAGCCGGTCTGCCGCCTGTGTCAACTTCCCGGAGGCGCGAAGGCGGAACCGGAAGATCCTGCCCGAGAGCATAAAACCGATCGGGAACAGGCGAAAGACCGGGAATGCGCACCAGCCCCCTGATAGCGAACCACCCGCCGGGCAGCGGGCGGCGCCAATGGTTTCAACGGCCTGCGTGCCCCATCGTTCCGGCGCATGGCCGGCGCATGGTATTTCGACGGCGAAACCTGATAAATGGCGCCGGGCCTGACAGAGACGGGATTGATCATGCCGGCGGAACGGGCGAGGCTGTCATGGCGCACCATGCGGCCGGCCTGGCGCGGCCCCAGGGCAAGGACATGGCCGCGACCGCGGAAACCGCCTGAGAGCTATGCATCGTGTCAAGCGGGGAAGAGCCTGCCGTTTCGTTTCCTGCAAGGCTCGGTTTCACAACTGGGGCGAGACAGGGACGCTGCCGAGGGAGGACAATGCGCGATCAGGAAAGAAACCGGAACGGACATGAGCATGGACCAGATCACCATCACCGAGCGTGACACGGACATCAGCCTCGGGAGCCCCGACCTGCGCACGGTCGATTGTGATCCCGATTTCTGGTACCCCGTGGCCTGGTCGCATGAACTCAAGACCGGCAAGACCATCGGCGTGCGCTATGCCGGCCTGCCGATCGCCCTCGTCCGCCCCACCGAAGGCGCGGTCTTCGCGCTGGAGGATCGCTGCGCCCACCGGCAGGTGCCGCTGAGCAAGGGTACGGTGAAGGGCCAGGCGGTGCAGTGCTGCTATCACGGCTGGGCCTATGGCCGCTCGGGCCGGTGCATCGACGTGCCCTATCTGGGCAAGGGCAAGCTGCCCAACGGCGTGCGCACCTATCCCTGCCGCGAAGAGGGCGGGCTGATCTTCGTCTTCCCCGGCGACCCCGCGCTGGCCGATTCGGTGCCGATGCCCAGGCTGGCGCATGTCGGCGATCCGGAATACCGCACGCGGCAGTTCGGCCCCCGCGTGGCCTGCCACTACACCTTCATGCACGAGAACCTGATGGACATGAACCATCAGTTCCTGCATCGCCGCCAGATGGGGCAGATCCGCGCCCGCTTCCTGGGCCAGGACCGGGGCGAGAATTTCGTCGAGGCCCGCTACAGCTTCGGCCGTACCGACACCCGCCAGCCGCTGGCCGAAGCCCTGATCTTCGGCCGCCATCGCGACCTGAAGGGCAAGGAGCAGCCGGTCGAGGAAGTGGTGACGGTGCGAACCGAATACCCGTACCAGACGCTGAATATCGTCGACAAGGACGGCGACCTGATGATGGATCTGTGGGTGGCCTACGTGCCGCAGAGCGCCGACCAGCGCACCAGCCGCGCCTTCGGCCTGCTGTCGGTGCGGCGGCCGAAGATTCCCTTCCTGATCGACCTGATCTGGCCGGCGCTGGCGGTGTTCACCAACCGGATCTTCGAGGAAGACCGCGAGGTGGTGGAACTGGAGCAGCAGGCATGGGACGCCCAGGGCGGCGACCGCAACCGCGAGGTCTTTCCCGTGGTCAACCATCTGCGCGCGCTGCTGGTGCGGTGCGGCCGGCCGGGGCAGCCCGCGCAGCGATAGGCCGTACGCCCTTCTCCGTGATGCCCGGTCGGTGATGCCCAGTCGGTGATGCCAGACCGGCCTGTCTTGTCGGCCCCGCACCAGAGGAATGCCGCATGCTGATCCGTCCGATGAGGCCCGACGATTTCGAGACGGTCTGGCCGATCCTCCGCGACATCGCCCGCGCGCGCGAAACCTATGCGCTGGACCCCGAACTGGACCGTGCGGCGGGCTGGGCCCTGTGGGGCGAGGCGCCGCGCGCCACCTTCGTGGCCGAACGCGACGGGGCCATTCTGGGCAGTTCCTACATCAAGCCCAATGCCGCCGGGCCGGGCGATCATGTCTGCAATGCCGGATTTATCGTGGCACCGGCGGCGCGTGGGCAGGGCGTGGCGGCCGCGCTGTGCGCGCATGCGCTGACCGAAGCCCGGCGGCTGGGATTTACCGCCATGCAGTTCAACATGGTGGTGGCCAGCAACCAGGTCGCGATCCGGCTCTGGCGCCGGGCCGGGTTCCTGATCGTCGGCACCCTGCCCGGTGCCTATCGCCACGCCACGCTGGGGCCGGTGGATTGCCACGTCATGTTCCGCGCGCTCGACGACCAGGCTTCCTGAAAAACCGCCGGCCGCAACAAGATATTTACAATATCACGAAGGCTCTGGGGCCGGGGTGACGGCAACCGGACGGTGGACAGCCATGCCCGACAGCACGCTGGCGCAGACCAGCAGGATCGCCGCGATTTCGATCGTGCCCGGCAGGCGCCGTTCCCACAGAAAACCATAGAGCAGCGCGAACAGGGTTTCGAACAGGATCATCTGCCCCGCCAGCGTCAGCGGCAGCAGGCGGCTCATGCGGTTCCAGAAGACATTGCCCACGATCGACACCAGGAAGCCGGTGCCGGCCACCACAGCCACGAAGCGCGCCCAGTCCCGCCCGCCGGCTGTGCCCGGCGCCCCGAGCAGGAAGGCTGGCCCCGCGACCAGCACCGCCAGAATGCCGGTGGCGCCGCCGGTCAGCAGGTTCCATTCCTGCGCCGAGACATGGTGCAGCCGGGCCAGCCAGCGCTGGTTGATGACGGCGAAGGCCGCCCAGGACAGCATGGCACCGACGGCACACAGCCAGCCGAGCAGCGGTGCCCCCCGCGCCGCCGGGGCGGCCGTGCCGATCGCCCCCCAGCCGATACAGGCGATGGCGGCGAGGCTGAACAGCAGCGAAGGCGCCAGCCGCCACAGCGGCACCGCGCCGTCATCACGGCTGCCGATCAGCGTCAGCACCGCCGGCAGCAGGCCGATGATCAGCGAGGTGGCGGCGATCCCGCCCAGCCGCACCGCGTAGGACAGCAGGACGTAATAGAGGATGTTGCCCAGCAGCCCGAGCATGAACAGGGCGCGGACATCCCGCCTTCCGATCGTCGCGCGCAGCGTCGGCCAGCGCGGCGCCAGTGCGATCAGCGAGAATGCGCCATAGGCCAGATAACGGCCGATCGAGATCTGCAATGGCGTGAAATCGCCCGCCAGTGCCGGTGCGAGGAACCCCAGCGCCCAGAACGCGCCGGCCGCCACGCCGTATCCCAGACCCAGCCCCAATCTCGGCCCCACGCCCGGCCCCGCTGCCCGCCCGG
>NZ_JBDNXE010000008.1:0-68406 GCF_047721585.1 Gluconacetobacter sp. | reverse complement strand
CCCCCCAGATATCCCGCCACGCTTTCGTCCCGCTGGAGAAGGTCGATACATCCATCCGCGACGGATCGGACAAGGCGAGGTCCGCGGGGTCCAGACCGGCCGCACGAATGCTCGCAGCCAGATAATTGCCATGCACGCCGGTAAACAGATTGGAATAAACGATGTCTTCAGCCGACGACTCCACGACCATCTGCTTGTAGCGCGGATCGGCCGCAGCTTCTTCCGTCGCGATGAAGGCCGAGCCGATATAGGCCAGATCGGCCCCGAGCGCCCTGGCCGCGACGATCGCCTGACCGCCGGCGATGGCGCCGGAGAGCGCGAGCGGCCCGTCGAACCACGCCCTGATTTCCTGCACCAGCGCGAAGGGCGATTGCGTGCCCGCATGCCCCCCAGCCCCTGCGGCCACCGCGATCAACCCGTCCGCCCCGCGCGCCACCGCCTTGCGCGCGAACGCATCGGTGGTCACATCATGCAGAACGATACCGCCATAGGCGTGGACCGCATCATTCACCTCCGGCCGGGCCCCGAGCGACGTGATGACGACGGGCACCCGGTATTTCACCACCAACGCCAGATCCTCCTCCAACCGGGCATTGCTGCGATGGACGATCAGATTGACGGCGAACGGTGCATCCTCGGCAGTCAGGGACGATGTCAGACGACGCAGCCAGTCTTCCAGAGCCGATGCCGGCCGCGCATTGAGCGAAGGAAACGCCCCCACGACCCCGGCCCGGCAACAGGCCAGCACGAGTTCGACCGTCGAGACAAGAAACATGGGCGCGGCGATAGCCGGCAATGCCAGCCTGCCCAGCAAGGATATCGGCATCGACATGGCGCTCTCCCGGCCGCTCCTTCCCGTGACGCTGCGGCGGCCGCGGCAAGAAATTCTAACATTTGTTAGCCCATCACTACGCTACCGGCCGACCGCCGTCGAGACGCAAACGCATTCCTTTCCATCACGGATGGTTGAGGGCACAAAACCTTATAATGCCAACGGAAAATGACAAATATCCCATAAAATCCTGTAGTCTTCCGGAACCAGGGCCGATAGGCTGGACCGAAGAAAGTCTGGAAGCGACCGAGCATGACGTCATCGCGCACGCCACCGAACAGAAAAACCCGTACAAAGACCGGCGGTGCCATCCTCTCCGCCATGCGCGCGCTTCCCTTCAGCCCCAATAGCGACGAAGCCGGCGCCCACGCCGAACGGCGACAGGAAATCCTCGAAGCCGCCGCGCAGCTTTTCGCCGAACGCGGCTACAAGGCCACCTCGATCCGCCAGATCGCCGACGCGGCAGGCATGATGGCGGGGTCGCTCTATTACCATATCGAGTCGAAGGAATCGCTGTTCGTCGAGATCCATAATCGCGCGCTCGACGCGGCAGCCAGCAGGATCTTCTCGGCCATCGCGCCCCACACCGCGCCGTGGGCCAGGCTGGAGGCCGCCTGCACGGAACTGCTGGATATCCAGCTCAGCCTCACTTCGATCACCCTGCCGATGATGAACAGTATCGTCTCGGCACCGCCGGACGTGCGCGACGCGCTGGTCAAGAAGCGCGACGAGTTCGAATCGATCTTCCGCAACATCATCGACGATCTGCCGCTCCCCGCGACGATCGACCGCGACATTTATCGGATCCTGCTTCTGCGTGCCCTCAACACGGCGAACGACTGGTACCGCAGCGGCCGCATGTCCCACGACCAGATCGCACACCAGATCTTCACGATCTTCAAACACCAGGCGGAATCAGAGACCGACATAACCGCCTCCCCCCGCCCGCGCAGCCGTTCCGCCGCACCCATGCGGCGTTCACGGGCCGCGCGTGGCACAGGCGCGCCTGTCTCTTCGGAGATATGAAATCGACAGCGGTCCTATTCGTTCAGGAGCCTTGTACGGGGAACACATGATGCCCCTGAACGAATAAGAGTCTTTCTTCTTCTTTTTCTTCGGGAAGAGAAGCGTTTCTTCTCAATTCGCATTCCCCAGCAAGCCCTGGCGGAACCCGTCGGTCGGTGCCGCCTCACTCAGCAGCGACTGAACCAGCCCCTTGCCGAAATTCGGGTCATTGATGGACGCCACCACGGCGCCATTGCGCTGAATGCTGACGCCCTGATCCGTAACGAGGATGAGTTGGGCCTCCCCCCTCTTCGCGGCCGCCAGATGCGCGGTCAGCGCGGCGAAGGAGGCCTCGTTCTGCGCGTCGCACGCATAAAGCTTACAATAATGCGTATGAATCGATTCATACTCGCCCTTTACCCGCTCCAGGGAAGCGTCGTGAAGGAACTCCGTATAGAGGACTTTCGGATTCGGGCCGTTGGCAAGCGCCTTCTCGTCCCGGCTCGGCGAGACGACATACAGGCCGGTCGCGTAGCCATCGACCAGATGATAGAAGACACGAACACCCACGCCATTGAGCTTCAGCGACGTGCTGCCGATCTTCAGATCTTCGGGGAAGACGGCCCCTCCGACCCTCGTATCCGCATGACCGGCGGACGATGCAACCGTCAGCCCCGCCACCAGGGCCAGACTGATACGGAACGACGACCTGCGTAATCCAGACATAACGCGATCCTCCACATGAGGCCGGATACCGCCACATGCGGTATCCGAACCCGTCCCCCTTCCGTCATGGGCGCGCACCAGCGCCGCCCCGGTTCGGAATGAGCGGGAAATGAGTGTGAAACATAAAAATGCCCGCCAGACGCCACCCATGCGCGCAACCCGGATATCCGCGACAGAAATTGCCAGGTGCGGCAAGGGCTGCAGGCTAACATCAGCTTCGCATGAAACTCCGCAGCAGCTTTCCGGTATCCAGCCGGATCTCGGGGTCGGGCGCCGGCCGTTTATAGACCCCGCTTGCCCGGGCGATCGGCTTGCCCTTCACCCGCGCCAGTCCCTGGACAAAGACGGCACTGCGCGTCACCCGCAGCACGTCGGCACTGAACTCGATCCAGTCATCCGGCAGGCCGGGCGCCAGAAAATCGACAGATAACGACATGGTCGGCAGGATCGGCACCTGAAGGTCGTGCTCGAACATCGCCGCCATGGCCATATACCCGTCGAAAACGGTCGCGATCATGCCGCCATGGCACGTCCTGGCATGATTGCAATGCCGGGCTTCCACCCTGAAACCGGCCAGCAATCGCCCATCCGCCTCCGCCACATCAAATCCGCCGATGATCGCATCGAAGCCGGTTTCGTTCAGCACGGGCAGCGGACGAAAGCCCACCGGCGGCGTTTGAGACACATGGACCATCATATTCTTCTCCAGAAAGCGGACAGATCCGACATAAAATGTCGTTCCACCTCCCTTGGGAAGTGGAACGACATTCCAGTCAGAATGCGTCGTCGGCCAGCGCCATCATTGACGCCTTGCCCGCCTTGATCTTCAGATAAAGCGACGCTGACTCGGGAAGAACACGATCATAGAAGAAGCGGGCCGAAGCGATCTTGGTGCTATAGAACGCCTGATCCGGCCCGGCGGCGAAGGATTTCGGTACGGCGATCGCCACCGTGCGTGCCCAGAGATAGGCCAGCGAGACCAAGCCGATCAGCCGCAGATAATCCGTCGCGGCGGCACCAGCTTCCTCCGGGTCCTTCATCCCGCGCTCGGCAATCTGCCCCGTTGCCAGTTGCAGCGCGCCGAACGCGCGTTCCAGCCCGCTGACCATCTCGCCCAGCAGCGGGTTCTCCTTGTTCTCCGCGATGAAGGCCGCGATGGGGTGGAAAAGCCCGCGCAGATTGCGCCCCATATGCGCCGGCAGCTTGCGTCCCACGAGGTCGAGCGCCTGAATCCCGTTGGTGCCTTCATAGATCATCGCAATCCGCGAATCCCGCACGAACTGCTCCACCCCATGGTCGGCGATATAACCGTGTCCGCCATAAGTCTGCATCGCCAGATTGGCCGATTCGAACCCCAGATCGGTGAACATCGCCTTGACCACCGGGGTCATCAGCGCCACGAAATCCTCGGCATCGCGGCGCTCGCGTTCATCGCCGCCATGTTCCGCCACATCCAGCGCCATCGACACCCATGCCCCCAGCGCCCGACAGCCCTCGGCGTTGACGCGCATGGTCATGAGCATGCGCCGCACGTCGGGATGCACCACGATCGGGTCGGCCGGCAGCGCGGGATATTTCGCCCCCGCGAGCGACCGCCCCTGCAAGCGCTCCTTCGCATAGGCCACCGCGCTCTGGTACGCGACCTCCGCAATCCCCAGCCCCTGAATGCCCACGCCCAGCCGCTCGGCATTCATCATGGCGAACATCGCCTGCATCCCCTTGTGCGGGGCGCCGACCAGCCAGCCTTTCGCGTCATCGAACGCCAACTGACAGGTCGCGGAGGCCTTGATGCCCATCTTGTGCTCGATGCCCGTGCACAGCACGCCATTGCGCTCGCCCGGCGTGCCATCGTCGCGCAACAGGAATTTCGGCACCAGGAACAGGCTGATCCCCTTGATCCCGGCGGGCGCATCCGCCAGCCGTGCCAGCACCAGATGGATGATGTTCTCGGACAGGTCGTGCTCACCGGCCGAAATGAAGATCTTCGACCCGCTCAGGCGATAGGTTCCATCCTCCTGCGGAACCGCCTTCGTCCGCAGCAGCCCCAGATCGGTGCCGCAATGCGCCTCGGTCAGGCACATGCTGCCCGACCATTCGCCGCTGATCATCTTGGGCAGGTACTGCGCCTTCAGTTCCTCGGAACCATATTTGCGCAGCGCCACCATCGCGCCGCCGGTCAGGCCCGGATACAGCCCGAAGGAGAGGTTGGTCGCGCAGATCATCTCCGAGAGCATCATGCCGATCGTCTCGGGCAGTCCCTGCCCGCCATATTCCGGCGGCGCGGAGAGGGCCGACCAGCCCCCTTCGCAGAACTGCCGATAGGCGTCGCGGAACCCGTGCGGCGTCGTGACGACGCCATTCTCCAGCCGGCACCCTTCGCGGTCGCCCGACATGTTCAGCGGCAGCAGCACTTCGGAGGTGAATTTCCCGCCTTCCTCCAGCACCGTCTCCGCCAGGTCGGCATCGACTTCGGAAAATGCCTCCAGCGCCGTCAGCCGCGAGAAATCGTGCAGTTCGGTCAGCACGAACTTCATGTCGCGCAGGGGTGGTGTATAGGTTTGCATCTTTCTGGCTCCCCTTGCGTCAGTTTCTGAGGGGCTTGCCGGTTTCGAGCATATGCTCGATCCGGTCCAATGTCGGAATGCTCCGGACCAGTTCGGCGAATGCCGCGCGTTCCAGCCCCAGCATATCCTCCTCGGTCACGATCTCCGTCACGTCGTGGTCGCCGCCGGTCAGGATGCCGGCCAGCTTGCCCGCGACCGTCACGTCGTGCGGCGTGGCGATGCCCTGCCGCGCCATGCCCTCGACAGCCATGTCGAGCGCCAGCTTCCCGCCCGCGCCCGCCAGGTGGAATTCCGGCTTCGGCGGCGGCCGGTACCCCTCGACCAGCGACAGCGCCAGCGCCTTGGCGTCGGCCAGCAGCCGATCGCGATTCATGGTGATGCCGTCACGATCGCGCAGGATATGCATCCGCCGCGCCTCGGCCGCCGATTTCGAAACCCGCGCGGTGGCGATCATCTCGAACACCTCGCGCGTCGGCGGCATCGGCCCTTTCGCCGTACGCGGATCGGCCCGCAGCCGGTCCAGCATTTCGCCACAGCCGCCCCAGCCGGGGATCAGCCCCACACCGCACTCCACCAGCCCGATATAGCTCTCGGCATGGGCCTGAATGGCGTCGGCATGCAGCACGATCTCGCAGCCACCGCCCAGCGCCATGCCGGCCGGCGCCGCCACGACCGGGAAGGGCGCATATTTCAGTGCCTTGTAAACGCTCTGCCCGCGAGAGACGAGTTTGCCGATCTCCCCCCAGGCCGCCATGTTGGCCGCAAAGGCCGCCAGGCCCAGATTGGCGCCGGCCGAAAAATGGGCGGCATCGGAATACAGCACCAGCGCCTTGAAATGCTCCCCGACATAAGCAATGGATTTTTCGAGGATTGTCATCACGCTCTCGTCGAACGTGTTCATCTTGGTCGTGATCTCGAAGCACGCCACTCCGTCGCCGATATCCCACAGCGCGCCCGACCTGCTCGACAGCACCGGCTTGCCACGCTTGCGGAAATCGCCCAGCAGGATCACCCCGTCGGGCCGCGTCACCGGATGCCAGGCGCAATCCACGCCGAAAGCCTGGGTCGCGCCGTCCCGATCCTGATAGAACCGCCCGTCTCCGACCGCCTCGATCAGCGCCGGCACCGCGATCCCTTCCTGGCGCAGCACCCCCGCCAGCTTCGCCGCCCCGATCTGGTCGATCAGCGCGAACGGCCCCTTCTTCCAGTTGAAGCCCAGCTCCATCGCCCGGTCGATGCCCACGATATCGTCCGAAATCTCGGGCACCAGCGAGGCCGCATACGCCAGCGTCTCACCCATAACCGTGCGCGCATAGGCTCCGAACCGGTGGTCCGAGGCCAGCAGCCCGGCGGCATCCCCAGCGCCCGGCGGCAGCGAAAACCGCTCGGAGCGCGCATAGTCCCCGGTCACGAGGTCGATGGATTCCTTGACCTTCCCGCCCCCCGCCTTGTTGATGCGATAGAAGCCCCCCTTGCCCTTGCGGCCGGTATAGCCTCCCTCGATCATTTTCGCGATCAGGGGCAGGTCCTCGGCGAAGGCGTGATACCGGTCCCCGGCCGCCAGCAGCGATTTCATGCTGGCCGAGATATGCGGCATCAGGTCGATGCCCACCAGATCGAGCAGTCCGAACACGCCGGTCTTGGGAATACCGAACGGCCGGCCGATGATGGTATCGACCTGCTCCACCGTCAGCCCCTGATCCACCGCCACCCGCGCCGCCGCCTGCATCCAGAACGTGCCGATGCGGTTGGCGATGAAGCCTGCGGTATCCTTGGCCCGCACCACGGTCTTGCCCAGCCACCGATCGCAGAAATCCGAAACGGCGGCGACATGCGCCGGATCGGTCATCGGCCCGGCCACGACCTCCAGCAGCCGCATGTAGCGCGGCGGGTTGAAGAAATGGGTAATCAGGAAATCCCGCTGGAAGCTCTCCGGCATCCCGTCCACCAGCCGCGCCAGCGGAATGGTCGAGGTGTTGGACGAAACCGGCGTCCCCGGCCGCCGCACCGCATCCAGGCGGCGATACAGCGCCTGCTTGAGGTCCAGCCGCTCGATGATCACCTCGACCACCCAGTCGCAATCGGCCACACGGGGCAGGTCGTCGTCGATATTGCCGGTCGCGATCAGCTTCGCCGCCGCCGGGTCCATGAAGGGCGCCGGCTCGGTCTTCAGCGCCTTGGCGATCGCGCCGTTGGCCAGCGCATTCGGGTCCGCCCCCTCCACCTTGCGGTCGAGCAGCACCACCGGCACCCCGGCATTGGCGATCTGGGCGGCGATCCCCGCCCCCATCACGCCCGAGCCGATCACGCAGACGCGGGAGAAGACCGGCCGCACGCCGCCGCCCCCGCCAGATGTCACATCCTGGGTCATCAGATGCGCTCCAAGACCGTGGCGATGCCCTGTCCACCGCCGATGCACTGCGTGGCCAGCGCGTAGCGCGCGCCCTCACGCTCCAGAAGCTGCGCCGCCTTGCCGACGATGCGCGCCCCCGTGGCACCCAGCGGATGGCCCAGCGCGATCGCGCCGCCATCGATGTTCAGCGTCGCATCCCGCACGCCGAGTTCGCGGGCACAGGCGATCGACTGCGAAGCAAAGGCCTCGTTCAGTTCGACGACGCCAACATCCTCGATCGTGATCCCCGCGCGCTCCATCGCCTTGCGCGAGGACAGGATCGGCCCCAGCCCCATGACCTCGGGCTCGCAGCCCGAAATGGCGATCGAGCGGATACGTGCCAGCTTCGGCAAACCCTTGCGGTCGGCATACGCTTCGGAACAGACCAGCACCGACGCCGCCCCGTCGGTCAGCGGCGAAGACGTTCCCGCCGTCACCGTGCCCTCGGCCGCATCGAAAGCGGGCTTCAGGCCGGCCAGCCCCTCCGCCGTGGTGTCCGGACGCGGGCAGCCATCGGCCGAAACCACACCGTCACGGGTCTGGATCGGCACGATCTCCGCCTCCAGGCGGCCCGCCGCAATGGCGTCGCGGGCACGCGCCTGGCTGCGCAGCGCGAACTGTTCCTGCTGGTCACGGCTGATTTCGTATTTCCGCGCGACATTCTCGGCGGTGATGCCCATGTCCATATAGGCGCCCGGCCGCTTCTTGTAGAGTGCCGGATTGGGCAGCGGGTTGAACCCGCCCATCGGGATGCGCGTCATGCTCTCCACGCCCGCGCAGATAAAGGCTTCCCCGGCCCCCATGCGGATCGCCCCGGCCGCCATGTGGACCGACTGCATCGACGACCCGCAGAACCGGTTGACCGTCACCCCGCCCACCGAAAGCGGCAGGTCGCTCAGCAACGCCACGATCCGGCCCAGATTGAAACCCTGCTCTCCTTCCGGGAACGCACAGCCCAGAATCAGATCCTCGATATCCTCCGGCGCAACTCCCGTGCGCTCCACCAGCCCACGCACGACCTGGGCGGCGATGTCGTCAGGGCGTGTCCTGACGAACTGCCCCTTGCGCGCGAGCTGAAACGGCGATCGCGCATACCCTGCGATGACAACGGAATTCATGAATAGCGCTCCTGGCAATGCCTTCGTTTATTATGTCTAACGTTTGTTCGAAGCGAAGGCGCGCATTGTGCCTCGCCTTGATAAGGGAACGAGGCCGCTTCAGAAAAGACGCTTTGTCGTGATGACACGATTCATTGATGGCGCCAGCCACCATCCCGGCAGCGCCGATCAGAATAAAAATCATCTTATATCAATATATTAATCTCATATTTTTACAGACCAACACCCCTTCATGCCCCTGAAAATTAATACGAACGATCGTTAGAAATTCCTTTCTTCCGCCGAAAATCGACGGAAAAATCCCCATCACCAAACGCCGGATCACCCTTGCACCCAGCCACGACGCGCAAGCCCGAATGCGATCTCAAATATGTGACGAAAGGACAGAACACGAACAATTCCTTTTCTTATCATTATTCTACGAGATTTCCCGCTCCAGGAAGCCACTCCCGTCATCCTGTGCCGCCATCATATTCCTACCTATCGACTGTTCGATAAAACGGCACGGCGATATACTGCCCTTGCTGAACGGTGCCGCTCCGTCAGAGGCCGCTCCAGGCGGCCGGTGCGGGAGCGCGGGAGACGCATGCATGAGCCACAGGATGCCATGGAGTCCGCCGCCGCGCGCATCCGCGCCCCGGCCGACCCGGCGATGGCGACCGGGCTGAGGCAGCCCCAGCGCCCGAGGTGCCAAAGCCCGGTCGCGCACGAGACCATCCATACCCAGACCGAACGCGAGGCGTTCCGCATTTTCATCCCCGAGGTCCCATGAAAATCCTTGTCCCCATCAAACGTGTCATTGATTACAACGTGAAGGTGCGCGTCAGGCGCGATGGCGGCGGCGTGGAGACCGCCGGCGTCAAGATGTCGATGAACCCTTTCGATGAAATCGCCGTCGAGGAAGCCCTGCGCCTGCGTGAAAAAGGCATCGCCAGCGAAGTCCTGGTCGTCTCGATCGGCGTCCCGCAGGCCGCCGACACGTTACGCACCGCCCTGGCCATGGGCGCCGACCGTGCGATCCTGGTCCAGTCGGAGGAAAGCCCCGAACCGCTCGCCGTCGCCAAGATCCTGAAAATCCTCGTCGAGCGCGAGACTCCCGATCTGGTCATCCTCGGCAAACAGGCCATCGACGACGACATGAACGCCACCGGCCAGATGCTCGCCGGCCTGCTGGACTGGCCGCAGGCCACCTTCGCCAGCCGCGTGGAGAAAACCGGAGACGGCCTCACCGTGTCGCGCGAAGTCGATGGCGGCTCGGAGAGCCTCTCCCTCACGCTCCCCGCCATCGTCACCGCCGATCTGCGCCTGAACGAACCGCGCTACGCCTCCCTGCCCAACATCATGAAAGCCAAGAAGAAGCCGCTCGAAACCCTGTCGGCCGCCGATCTCGGCATCGACCTCACCCGCCGGCTCACCACGCTCTCGATCGCCGAGCCCCCGACCCGCAAGGCCGGCATCAAGGTCGGCAGCGTGGCGGAGCTGGTCGAAAAACTGCGCAACGAAGCCAAGGTGATCTGATCATGACCGCACTCGTCCTGCTGGATGCCGAAGACGGCACCATTCCCCAGACTTCCCGCTCGGCCATCGCGGCGGCCACCAGACTCGGCGATGTGGATGTGCTGGTCGCCGGCGGCCCGGAGACCATCGAGTCCGCGGCGGCCGCTGCCGCGAAGATCCCCGGCATCCGCAAGGTCCGCACCGTATCGGGCGAGGATTTCGCCCACGCTCTTGCGGAGCCGCTCGCGGCCCTGCTCGTCGCCCTTGCTCCGGAGTACGACCACATCGTAGCCGCTGCTACCGCCATCGGCAAAAGCGCCCTGCCCCGCGCCGCCGCCCTGCTCGACGTGCAGATCATCCCCGATGTCATGGAGATCAAGGACGCCGAAACCTTCGTGCGGCCGATCTTCGCCGGCAACGCGCTGGTCACCCTACGCTCATCGGATGCAAAGAAACTCCTCACCATCCGCACGGCCAGTTTCGACCCCGTACCGGCCGAAGGCGGCACCGCCCCGATCGAAACCCTCACGCCGCCCCCTTGCCGGTCGAAAGCGCATTTCGTCTCGGCGGAGCATTCCAGCACCGAGCGCCCCCAGCTCGAAGCCGCCCGGATCATCGTCTCCGGCGGCCGTGGCCTGCAAAGCGCGGAAGGATTCAAGATTCTGGAACCACTGGCCGACAAGCTGGGCGCCGCCATCGGCGCCTCTCGCGTGGCCGTCGATTCCGGCTTCGTCCCCAACGACTATCAGGTCGGCCAGACCGGCAAGATCGTCGCCCCAGACCTCTATATCGCCTGCGGCATTTCCGGCGCCATCCAGCATCTGGCCGGCATGAAAGACAGCAAGGTGATCGTCGCCATCAACAAGGACGAAGACGCCCCCATCTTCCAGGTGGCGGATTACGGCCTGGTCGGCGATCTGTTCCAGATCGTACCCGCCCTGACCGAAGCCCTCGGATAATCCCTGCCATGGCGGGGCGACCACGCGCGGCGTGGCCGCCCCTCACCTAACGATCGTTCTGCAAGAAGAGCGCCTCTCCCCGCGTCCACACCGCAAACCGAGCACCCGCATCCCGCAGCGGAACCGAGCATCGACCGCTTAGCCGGCGGCTCAGCCCCGGCACATGCCGCCTGGGCTCCTTTTCCTCGCAAAAAAGCTCCCGTCCAAACACTCATTGGAACTTCAGCCTTTTTTTGACGTTTGGGCCGCCCGTTCGCGGCTTTGCCAGTCGAGAGAGTGTGAAGCGCGCTTCTTCCGATTCCAGCCCTGATTTTCTTGCAAGCCTGCCAAACGGAGCCCATAGTTTTCCCGGATCAGAGACATGGAGAAAGCGCTTGCCGGCTTAACCTACCAAATGTTTGGTTTAAATGCTGAGATGGTCAGTCCAATAATGAAAAATAAAATCACGCTGATGGCATGCAGCGCCCTCCTCACCCAGACATTGTTCATCCCCGTCCACCGGGCCGCAGCTTCGGGTTTCGCCCTGCGCGAGACCGATGCTGTTTCGCTGGGCAACGCCTATGTCGGCTCCGTCAGCCGCGCGGGGGATGCGTCCACCGTGCTGATGAACCCGGCCGGCATGTCCTTTCTCGACCACAGCGAATTGCAGAGCAACGTCTTCTACGCCGGCCCCGTCGCCCGCTTCTCGGGCCAGAACTATATGGGTCCCGGCGTCACCACGCCAGGCGTGCAGGGCAATCGCGGCATCACCGACGCCGCCACCGCCGCCGGATACGGTGTCCTGAAGATCGATCCGCACTGGGCGATCGGCTACGGGTTCTACACACCCTACGGCCAGCGCGCCAATTACCCCTCCAACTGGGTCGGGCGCTACCAGAGCCTTGTCAGTGCGGTCACGGACTACGAACTCGGGATCATGGCCTCCTACCGCTTCAACAAGCGTCTTTCCATCGGTGTCGGCCCCCGCATGGGCTTTCTCGCTGGCCGCTTTACGCGCGGCGTCAATCTGGGTCCGCTGAACGCCCTGGGTCCGACGACGGTCGACATGGCCGGAAACGCCTTCGGCTTCGGCTACGATGCCGGCATCCTCTACAAGCCCGACGACGCAACCCAAATCGGCATCAACTACCAGTCGCGCATCTCCTACGACCTTTCCACCCGTACCAAATTCTCACCGCCCCCGCTCCTGGCCGCCAATCCGCTGATCAACGGTTCGCTGATCGCCCAGAGCGGCCACGGCGCCATGCAGGTGACCTTGCCCGACAGCGTCTCTTTCGGCATCACCCGTGTTCTGTCGCCACGCTGGACCATCATGCTACAGGGCGAATGGACCCACTGGTCCCTCCTGCATTCGCTGAACAACACCTCGGACCACCCCGGTGGCCTCAGTTCCTCGATCCCGGTCAACTGGCGCAATAGCTGGTTCGGCGGCATCGGCGCGACATACCAGGTGTCCAAGGCCGTCCTGCTGCGCGGCGGCTTCAGCTACGACCAGAGCCCGACGACCGTCAGGAACCGCAACACGATCACGCCCGACACCAACCGGTTCGACCTGGCCGGCGGCGTGGACTACACGCCGATCAAACGGCTGACTCTTACCCTGTCCTACGCCCATATTTTTGGCACCAATCCGAAAATAAACGATGCCGCCTCGGAAACATCAGGCCGATTGATCGGCTCCTATAACGATTACGGCAACGTCGTCGCCTTCGGTGTGAGGACACGTTTCTGAACGACAGCGGGATCTCACGGGATCGACCCTCCACCAAGGTCTCCCATCCCGCCCGATTGAAGGGTTTTCCCATGAATGCCATGAATGAAAGCACCATACTGCGTCATACCGCGTCAGGTGATTCGATTCAGGATCTGTTCGAACTTCTGCGCGTTTCGACATTCCGCCATCCCAATGCCCTCGCCATCGACTTCATGGGGCGCAAGCTCGCCTATCGCGAAGTCTTCCAGGCGGTGGAGCATGTTGCCGGCGGCCTGAAGGATATCGGTGTCTCCAAGGGCGATCGCATCGCCGTCTCGCTGCCCAACACGCCTTACGCCGTGATCCTTTTCTTTGCGGTGCAACGCATCGGCGGCATCGTCGTCAATCTCAACCCGCTCTACGTCCAGCACGAGGTCCACCAGATCCTCAAGACCGCAGACGTGTCGGTTCTGGTGATCTCGGACCTCGCAGCCATCGCCGAACCCGCCTATCGGGCGGCGGAGAACACGTCGGTTCGGCGCATCGTCGTCTGCCCGTTCTCGCACGCCCTGCCGCCAGTCAAAGGGGCCCTGTTCAAAGTCCTCAAATCAAAAGACATCTACCATTTCCCAGCCGACAAACGCATCGTCACCTACGACGCGCTCGCCCACAGCAAGACCGTTGTCAAGCATGTCACGATCGACCCGATGCACGATGTCGCCGTCCTGCAATTCACCGGTGGCACCACGGGTATTCCCAAGGCGGCCAAACTCACTCACGGCAATCTTCTGGCCAATATCGAACAGATCAAGGACATGGCGCGAGACGCCCTGAGAGAGCCCCCGACCACGCTGGGCATTCTCCCCCTGTTCCATGTCTTCGCGCTGATGGCCGTCATGCTGCTCACCATCGAACGCGGTGGCGAAATCGTCCTGCTGCCCCGCTTCGACGCGCAATCCACCCTCGCGACCATGCGGCGGGTCCGGATCTCGCTCATGCCCGCCGTCCCGACCATCCAGACCGCCCTGCTCCGCGACCCCGGCCTGTCGCCTGACCTGTTCAGCCATATGCGCGCCATCATTTCCGGCGGCGCCCCCCTGCCGGTCGCCCTGCGCAAGCGTTTCGAGGAAACGGCCAAGTGCCCGGTCATCGAAGGCTACGGGTTGAGCGAGACCTCGCCGGTCCTCACGCTCAATCCCCTTCACGCCGTCCGTGACGGCTCCTGCGGCAAGGTCGTCCTGCACACCGACCTGCAGATCCGCAGCCTCGACGACATCAGCCGCCGCCTGCCGGTCATGGAAAAGGGGGAAGTCTGCGTCAAGGGTCCGCAGGTGATGTCCGGTTACTGGAAGGGCGAGGGAGATGCGTCCGCCTTCACGCCGGACGGCTATTTCCGCACCGGCGATGTCGGCTATCTCGACGAGGACGGCTATCTCTTCCTGGTCGACCGCCTCAAGGACATCATCATCTGCGGCGGCTACAACGTCTATCCGCACGTCATCGAGGAAGCCCTTCACCGGCATCCCGCCGTGCTGGAAGCCCTGGTCATCGGCGTGCCCGATTCCTATCGCGGCCAGTCGCCCAAGGCTTTCGTCACCCTCCGCCCCGATTCCACAGTCACGGCGGCCGAACTGGCGACCCACCTGGAACAGTATGTCTCCAAGATCGAGCGCCCGCGCGAGATCGTCTTCCGCGACTCCCTGCCCAAGACCCTGATCGGAAAACTGTCTCGAAAGGACCTGAAAATTCAGGAAGGCATCACCAGCTGACATTCGATGGTGCAGAAAGCCCACGCTGACCCGCGTCGCGGTAAGCAGGGCTTCCGCCCATAATCCCTGGCCACCGCCCATCCACCTGGACTGCGTCGTCCCGCCCTGCCTCCTTCATCTTCTTCCGCGCAGGACGCGCCACCGTCGTCCAGCGGGCGGCCCCAATCGGCGCAGACAGACAATATCGGCAGCGCAACCGCCATCACGAAGACCATTTTCAGAATGGATGCGCGCCTGGACGGGCCTCTCTGCACTGCCAATGGAAACATGCCGAAACCTGGCGAAGCATGTTTTTTCGTTAAGGCACTGAATTGTCACAAAGGGTCACCCTCGCGCCGGGATTCGCCGCAGGAGTCGCAATCCACTGCAAAAACAAGTAATATGCAACGCTTCATCGCCCCGCACGACAAGAGGCATGCCGAAAAAGACCCCGCCCCGCTTCCGTTCCTCCCCGTCCACACGGGGCCGCCCCTGGACACGCGCGGCGCTGTTCACGGTGGCCGCGCTCGGCCTTCTTCTGGCCGCCGCCGGATTGCGCACGCTGGTGCTGGACCGCCCTCACCCCACCATCGGCGGCCCATATGCGCTGACCGACCAGCAGGGCCAGCCCATAACCCAGGCCGCTTTCCACGGCCGCTACACACTGATCTATTTCGGCTACACGCATTGCGTCGATATCTGCCCGCTGACGCTGGCAACCGTCACCGCCGCGCTGGATCAGCTCGGCCCCCGCGCCGCCTCCGTCGTACCGGTCTTCGTCACCGTCGATCCCGCGCGCGATACCCCCTCGGTCATCCACGACTATGTTGCCCGTTTCTCACCCCGTATCGTCGGGCTGACAGGCAGTTCCGCCCAGATCGAGCCGGTGCTCGCTTCCTTCCACGTCCTGGCCCGCCGCCACACACCCACCTCCAGCCATGCGGACAGCGCCTATCTGATGGATCACAGCTCCGTCCTCTATCTGATGGACGGCAACAACCATCTCGCGGCGATATTCCCCGTCGATTCCAGCCCCCAGAGCATCGCCGATCGCTTGCGCACTCTCCTGCCCAACGCCTGACATCCTGCCGGACCATTCGCCCTTTCAAATACGCCCCGATCCGTCAGGCGGAATACGACGTCCCGTCATCCACGCCGCTATCGCCAGCAGCAGCAGCGACGCGCCCAACTCCGGCAGCAACACCCCCAGCAGAAGCATCACCAGACCGGCCCCTGTCCCCACCCGCCGGTCCGGCAAGGCAGCTGGCACGCCCCAACCGCCGGGTGGCCGGCGACGCAGCCATAAAATGGTCGCGGCAATAGTCATGGTCACCAGCCCGCTGGCCACCAGCAGGTTGAGCAACTGGTTAGGCCAGCCGAACAACTGCCCTTCATGCGCCGCCACACCATAACCGACCACACGATCAACCAGCCCCTTGCCGGCAAAATCCCGGCGCGCCAGCACACGTCCATCCGCTCCGATCTGCACACTGGCCCGTAACGGCCGATCCTGCGTATCCGACCGGACCTCCCATGGCGCTCCCGCCGATGCGGGCGGCGTCACAAGAGCCGGTGCCGGCAACCCCAGCCGCACACCCGTCGCGACCACGGCATCGAGCCCGGCAAGACCGTCCGGTTCCACCGTCTGCCCGCCCCCCATCTCCATACCCGGCATGTCGGCCATAGCCCCCATGCCGGCAGGAGCCGCAACCGGATGCCCCGCGATCGTATCGCGAACGGGAACAGCGCCGATTTCCCAATCCGACACCGTCATCAGGCGCCCGACCCGATGCTCGACCGATTGCAGCGCATGCCCCCAGACGAACGACCAGGGCAGGCCCGAAACCAGAAACAGCGCCAGCACCAGCGACAGCCACAATCCGCTCACCGCATGCAGATCCCGCCACCGCGCGCGTCCGGCGAGCCCAAGCCGCGGATAGACAATCCCCGCCAGTCCCCTGCGCCCACGAGGCCACCACAGATAAAGACCGGTCATGATCAACACGATCGTCCAGGACGCCACCATCTCCATGATGACCGACCCGGTATTGCCCAGCAGCAATTGTCCATGCAGCTTGAACACCAGCCGCTCGAACCGCGATTCTTCAGGCACCTGCCCAAGAACCGCCAACGACGACGGATCGACATAAACCCGGATCGCCTCGTCACCCCGCAGGACGATCACCCGCGCCGCGCCATGCGCCGGACGAGGCAGTTCATAAGCCATGAACCGGCTTCCCGGCACCGCTCCCAGCGCCGCACGCACCTCCGCCGACGCGGGAGCCACCATCCCCGGCGCCACACGATGGTCATAGCGCCAGTCGATCAGATCATCGATCTGAGGCTTGAACAGATAGATCGTGCCTGTCAGCGCCAGAAAGGCAACGAAGGGCAGGCAGAACAGCCCCGCCAGCATATGCCAGCGCCAGACCGTCCGATATTGGGGCCAGAAGACGACTCGTCCCTCACGCATCACCCTGCCCTCCGTCAAAAATGCACCCGCACGCCGCCAAACACGGCACGCGGCGACCCGGCATAGATCGACCCGGTCCGCGTCGCCAGCACCGCCGCCCCAGCCTGCGTTCCATCGGCCCGCAACACATCTGCAATGTTCGTCGCACCAGCCACGTAAGTCTGGTTGGCGAGATTCTGCACTTCGACATACGCATGCAGCCGATGCACCCAGCCAAGGCGTTTCGGCGGATCGTAATGCAGTTCCAGATTGACCAGGGCATAACCAGGCGCCCGCAATCGATTGGCATTATCCAGCCAGTAATCGCTCCGCCAGGTCACCTCGACATACCCGCCAAGCCCCTCCAGCGGACCGTCCGGCTGGTCATAGAGAAAGCGGGCGTTCAGAAAATTCGGAACCACGCCCGGAATCCGCCTGCCGCTTCGATCGAACGCGCGCGACACCCCGCTGCCGGACATCACCTCGGTGTAATCGGTGTAGATCTGGTTGTCGTAGGTGTAACTCAGCCTGATCCGCCCGCCGGGAAGAGCATGGCGCAGCGGCGTCCATTCCGCTCCCAGTTCGACACCCCGATGCTGCGACGCCGGAGCATTGAACGTGAAGGAACTGACCGTATCGACCCCGGCCGACTGGCTGACCAACTCATTGCGATAGAATTCGTAGAACCCCGTCGCCTGAAGATCGAGCCCGGCAAACGGATGCCAGTCCGCCCCCAGGTCAACCCCCACGCTGGTCTCGCTCCTCAGATGGGTATTGTTGCCATAATTTCCCTGCGGGGTCACGAACAGGTTCGATGTCGTCGGCGTGGCATAGGCGGTGCCGACGCGCGCATGCAGCGTCCAGTCGCGATCCGGCGCATAGATCAGCGCCGCTTCCGGCGCGAGATTGAAGAAGAAGCGATTAGCCGTAATCCCGGTCACACGCTGCCCGGCGGCACTGTAGCTATACAGGTTCTGGATCGCCCCGAGATCGGAGTAGGTCCCTCCCAACCCGACCACCGCATGCCATTGCGGCGCGAACTGCCAGTCCTCCTGGAACCGGGCGCCAAGATTCCACTGATGCCCGTACGATGTCCCGTTCAACCCCCCGCGCGTCGCCCCGCCTGCCGGCGTGACGTTATAAACCTGCGATCCGAAATCCAGATAATCGAAACTGATACCGCCGAACGTCGTCAGGCTGGTTGCCCCCAGCCGCGCATGGTTCGTCACATCGCTGCTGGCATTGTAGGAATTATAAGGTCCCACATAGCTGGCAACAGAAGTCGGCTGGTCGATATGGCGCTGATCATAAGTAAACTGGTTGCGCCAGGTCGTCCGACTGTCGAAATCATGCTCCCAACGCAGACCGACGATGGTCCGACGGTCGAACCGGCCCAGCCCCGCCTGCTGCGGGGTCCGGGCGACGGTCGCGCCATAATGGCCATTGACCAGCAGATTCACCGTGGCACACCCCGCCGCCGCATCCGCGGCAACGGCACAGCCCTGCTGATAAGGGTTAAGCCGATACTGCGCCAGAGACAGCCGCAGAGGCAGAAACGCATCCGTGACGTTATTGACGAATTTCAGGATCAACCGATCCCGTTCCGTCAGGTTGACGCGCAAGCGCACATTCTCGGTCGAGGTCGCATAGCGACTGTTGGCAATGAAGCCATTCCCCCGCACGTCGCTGCCAAAGACCGCCAGATCATACGACCGCCCGCCGACACCCAGCGTGACATATTGATTGAACATGCCGAAACTGCCGAAATCCGACCCCAGTTCCAGCCCATGGATATCGGCACCGGTGCGGGTGCGGAAATTGATCGCCCCATTGATCGCATAATTCCCGTACACGGTGGAAGCCGGTCCCTGAAAGACATCCACCCCCTCATAGGCATGCGGATCGATCAGATCCGACCGCGCCGTGCCATCGGGCTGGGTAACCGGAAAGCCATCTTCCAGTACCTGAAGGTTCTTCAGCCCGTAAGACTGCCGATCTCCCGACCCCCGCACCGACACCACAACATCACGCGGCCCGTTCCCCGCAACAAAGCTGACGCCGGGAATGGTCACGACCATATCCGCGACACTCTGCCCCACCTGATTGGCAAAGCTGCCCCGCTCGGCACTGTAGGTCGTCTGCCCCGCCGGCCGAACCGTCGCTGCCCCCCGCCCCGAACCGCGCACGGTCATCCGCTCTCCCGCCGGAGCAACAAAAGCAACGGGCGCAACCGGCACAGCACGCGCGAGATGCCCCCGATCATGCGGCACGACAGCCGGGCGCCCCTGCTCGACCGATTGAGCAAAAGCAGCATGCACGCAGACCAGCGCCAACGCGCCGGCCACCAACCCCGGTCCACCTGCGTGGACAATTCTGATGGACATGAATTCAGACCTGAAAGACCGATACGAAAGCCCACCGCACAGCGCACGATGGTCACGAGAACGTATTCAGAACCTGATTCGAGATACGGGCTGGCAAACAAAAGCGCCCCACCGAGGTCACCTCCACCGTGCCTTCCCGCGCCTCAAAGCCGGCGGCCATATGACCACAAGCACCAAAACCAGAAAATGCGCGTCGGATCGCCGCCAGCGTGCATGACCGAACAGGCTCTCAGGCCAGGGCGGGTGGTCCTTGAGGATAAAGGCTGAAACGATGCCGAAAGGGCGGCCCGCGAACAGGAGGGAACACCCACCCCATCCCTATGGCAATGACAGTGCACGCCACGAAAGCGACACTGCCCACGGTCAAGGCCGGCGTGTCGAGCGCCTCGGCCAACAGCACGAAGCCGTCCGCCTGCCCATTACCTCCGTGATGCGACCCATCAGGCCCCGGTGCCGCAGGATGACCACTGTCACAGAACACCGACAGACTGGCCAGTTGCGCCAGCGGATCGTCGAACACGGCCTGCGGACTCGCCAACCCGCCGAGCGTCAGCCGCGCGACCAGCGCAAGCAGAACCAGCGGCCATGCGGCCCGCCACCTCGCCTTGCTGTCGCGCATCATGCCCATAAGTTCGCTCTTAGGGCCTTTCCGCGGACCTGCCTAGCATATCCGAACCGTCATAAATGCAGGAACCGGCCCCCATCTCGCCTGCGGGCCATTTTTTCCCTTCCTTTTTTTGCCGCATCGTCCATACGTCGGCCGTCCAGCAGGAAGAAGGGGGGACATCATGGAAGACGAAAACGACGTGATCGTCGGCTATCTCGTGATACGGGAAATCGGCGACGACGAGGTGCAGTTCTGGGACCCTGAAGCAGGCTGGAACGACGACCCGGACGACGGCAAACTCTACGAGACCGCAGAGGAAGCCGAACGCGACGCCGAAACCCTCCGCGCCGGCAACAACGACACCATCACCGTCGAGCCTGTCTATGGCGACGACGGCGAGGAAGAAGAAGAAGAGATCTGATCTCCGCCGTGCGGTGCTTTCGGTCGGTCCACAGCCGAAGGCACCGCCAGAGCGAGCCGTCAACAGAGCATACAACCCGATTAACCGGCACATGGGTCTTCGGACGATCCTGAGACTGATAAGCCTCACGCCGGTCCTTGCGAACCGTTCTCGCTCGCCGGCCTACATTCCTCCACAGATCCCGCATGCAAATGCGCAGCATCACGGGAAAGAGTCCCGCCAATGATGTCCCGACCAAGGCGGTCTTGGCATACTCTGCTTTCATTATCCAAAAATGTTCCTCTATTTTTAAATGCGCTCGGACACTCTATTCAAATAAATAGAGAAAAAATTTCGTCTACTCACAATCGACAACGCGACGAAATTCTGACAAAATATACCATTCATTAAAAATGGCGCGCAGGAGAAATCATCTTATGGAAGCCAGGAAAAGTAAGGTTGGTATCATTATAAGAACAAAAAACAGGCCGATTTTTCTCAAAAGGGCTCTCGAATCTGTCTCAAGTCAAACATTCAGCAATTGGCACATCTATATTATCAACGACGGTGGAAACGCCGAAGAACTGAAGCCCATTCTTCAACCATATGAAAAGAAATTCTCTGAAAAAATAACGTCCATAAACCTCCCCATTTCATATGGTCGTGGGGGCGCCATGTCACTTGGGATCGGCGTGGCAACAGAAGACTATATCCTCATACATGATGATGATGACACTCTGGAACCTCTTTTCCTGGAGAAAACCGTTTCGTATCTTGATGCTGACAAAGATGATGTCTTTTGCGGCGTAACAACAAGTAATTATGACGTCTACGAATACGTCGACGGCGATCGAATCATCACAAAAGAAAAGACCGATACGGGAGGTCAAAAAACAGGAACCTTGGTGGATGTCAGCATCTACCTTTCCCATATAGGCGTCATACTTCCAATCACCTTCCTATTCAGACGGAAGCTGATTGATCTTTCTGGAAACGTCAATACAAACATGCAGCATTATGAAGATTATGATCTCTTCATAAGACTTATAATGCGCGGTGAGATCGGAATCATACAAGACTTTCTATGCTCCTATCATCACAGGGAGCCGACGGGTACCGCTTCCGACACCAGCCGACATGAAAAGAAATTCGACTATCATCTGGCCTACCGAAATAACGTTATCAGAAACGCCATAAATAACGGCGACAACCTGACCGATTTCCAGGCCACATTTATTCACGGGAAATCCATAAATTCTCACTACACCAATCAGATACTTAACCACATGCACGTATTAGGAATGAGTATTATCGCGATGTCCAAGGCCATCTCAGAAATAGCCGCCAAGATTGAAAAAAGAAATTTCTGATCTATCCACGACTGGTACCTCGTTATTCGATTTGAAACCACACATCATCCGCGGCATGAGCGTCGTCCACTGGGCTTCGCTCATGCACCGTTGAATACCAAAATGGTTCGTACGTTGATGGAACACCGCGATGCCAGAGCATTTCCACCGAAAGCCGGTTTGGTTGAAATGCTCTAGTTCATTGTTTTCATGAGAATCTTCACCTATTTGAATGCACGCATTCAACAGGATCTGCTTGTCTTATGACTGTGCTGTCGCCGTGTGCGATAAAGGGCCGTTGAGCCGAGGGTGTCCACCCCCGGCTCAACAGGAAGGGGACGGGTCGGGATCTTCCACGCCATGACGGGCCGAGTTAGAGTAAGGCCACCCCTTCTTTTCCTTGTGCCTTGAACAGATACCGGGGGGATGGCGCCCCGGATGACAAGCATAGGACATTGAAAAGATGGCGCAACGTGAGGATTCCAACCTCTTTCAGAGCCTGACCGAAAATGCGCCCTAGAGTCATATCCGTTCACACTGGTTCACGGATATGACTCTAGATTATTGATTTTTCGAGCATCTTTATCCGACCAGATGGGTCCATCTGGTCGGATGATGCTCTAGTGGCGTGTCCTCCGCGCGTTTCCTGCGCTTCGGTGCTCACGGCCAGTAACCGGCCATCCATCACTCCGTCGGCGACGATCCTATCGTCAGCCGAGAGGACGTAATCGACACCGTTCAGGCTTAAGAACAGACGAGCTAACGTGTCGTATAACGGAATAATCAGTATGTATTGACGAATATCAAGAAAACATAGGAAATTCCGCGTCGGATCATCCGCAAAATAACCTTGCAGACAGGGCTTAAATAGAAGCCACAACCCCTGTATAAAGCGATATTGCAAAGAGACGAGGCGACACCCTATAGGCACTTTCTGGACACAAATAAAATAATGATATATAATAAGAAATGAGTCGTTTTCGACATTTTTGCATAGATTGTTTATTGTTCAATAAGGACCCCAGAATGAAATTCATTGTTATAAATCGACAGGATGCAAGAGGTCAATACACCATCTTCAGACAGTCAAATGAGCACCTCCCCAACATCGAACGCTTCGAAGCCATAATATATAAAGAAGAAGACAGGCAAGGTCTTATCAATAATGGCCTTATACATGAAAATTTTCATTGCACTCCTTTGAATTTAAGCCAGATTTTATCACACACACTTCTATGGTCATCCGCAATTTCACAGCAGGCTTCGCTGCTCATCATGGAAGACAATGCGCTTCTATGCCAGAATTTCCCCGAGCAGTGCCAAAAAATACTCGAAACATTGAATGATGACTGGGACATCGTTCTTTTTGGCTATAACTTTGAATCACCCTGCCTCATCAATGCGCTACCGGGCGTCTCGCCCTGCGGTTTGAGTTTTAACCATCAGAAAATGCGCGACGCGGCTTTTACATGGCGTAACCGCTCTGTGGAAACAAACGCTTATCCACTCTTACATGCTCAAGGCATCTATTGCTACGCAATATCTCCACGAGGAGCCAAGCGGCTATTGGAAGCCTGCCTACCATTGCGTCCCTTCTCCCACACAGACCAGGCATTCAGCCTTGATGGACTAATGTCCATACTCTACCCCCATATCCAGGCATTTTCTGCCTTTCCACCAATCGCCATTACCGGAAACGCCAACAGTACAGAAGCTTATTTCAAGGAAATGATGGAAGAAAAGCCGTCCGTTTCCATATAGGATAAAAATACAATGCGCTTTATTTATCTCGACTGCAGCCTGATCAAAACGGCCGGACATCATTATAATTTCTGCAAACGCATAATTGGCATGGCCGAAGAGGCTAATATCCCCGTCAAAATCCTGGCAAACAGCTCTCTTGAAACTGATCTCATCGAAGAATTGAATGCGGTTCCCTATTTCCGTTACCATGCCTACTGGGCTCCGTCGAAGTTGGGGTCCATGCGATCAGCTCTTACGGCCATGGAAACAGTCAGGCAAGCGACGCTTGAAGAACTGATGGGCATTTCAGGCATTCGCTCCGATGACATCATCTACGTCAACTCCGTTTTGCCGGCTCAGTTACTCGCACTCAATCAATGGGCACAGTCTATGGGGCCGGATGCCCCCACGATCATTGCCGAAGTCTTTTTCAAAACAAGCGTTACATTCAATGAGCAGACTTACACCGAACATAGCGATAATATCGTGGACAATTTATGGCTTTATATCGGAGATATTTTACCAAAACCTGAGAAATTGAATTTTAACCTGATATCTTTCGACCCCAAGGTCAGTGATATTTATAGCCGCATTTTACGACAACCTGTTTTCACTCTCACGAATCCACTCAGTATATTGTCTCCCCCCCAAAATCGAACCGGGAAAAAGATTATAACCGTCGGGCTCGGAGGGCATCAGCGCTACCAAAAAGGCTACCACCATATGGTCGGTATTCTTTGCAATTTTCTTCAGGAAACAGGGTGGGACAATGTAAGATTCCGCCTCCATCATTCATCTCCTGATGAAATGCATGATGTCCAGCAGGCATTGCGCGAGTTGACGCAACTCGATCAGCGTATAGAACTGGTAGAAGGACCTCTCACAGTAGATGAGTGGAATGCATTCATTGATTCCTTGGATATCGTCCTTTGTCCCTATGAACCAATCGCCTACAAAGGATCCTGGTCAGGCTTGGTCCGTGAGGCTTTGTCCTGTGGATCGCCGGTTATTGTCCCAAGAGACTCCGTAAGCGCAGATTTTCTCTCTAAAAAACACGTTCTTTTTGAAGATTTCGCGGAATGGACGGTCTCTGACATATTTGAGGCCCTGAAAAAAATCGTCAATGACTATGACCGGTATGCAAGCAGCACGTATAAGGCGGCCAAGCTTTTATATGAAAACGAACATGAGGCTAACATCGTTAAAGAAATCATAGAAAAATTCATATAAAAATTTGATTTATTCCGAATCAATGCTTGGTATGTTTCTAAAGAAAAAAAATACCAGATGGCTTTTATGGCAGCCAATAGCGACATGGCCCCTGAAAAAGAACCAGACGTCACGCCCATCTCCATTATACGATGGAGATGGGACACCGAGCATCGAAATCCGGAAAATGCGTGTTCCTGACCGACCGGATAGGGTCTACTGAAACCCTCGCCTGAAAACACATAATAGAGGCGATCAGGCGCGTATTTCCTATGCTTCACGGCCGTCGGCCATCAAGGCCATTCCGATGCTCTACAACACACGACGAGCATATCCCTGACAGACTCTCACTCATCAACTCATGCCCAGGCAGAGCTTATTCGTGAAGACGACGCTCCATCGCCACCCAGGCTATACGCACAGGGATAGTGTACCACCCTTACCTCCATAGATCCGACACGAAATATGCATTGATGAGCGAAAGCGACCGGAGAGAGTCCTCCTTCCTCACATTACTGAACAATGGCCGCCGCGCCGCACCGACCACCAGGATCCAGCTTATGGTTTAAAACTCGACACGATGTTCTCTATGATTATTTCTTCTGCCCTCTTTTCAAACGGAAAGAGAACCTTCATTAATTTTTTGCGGTTTTCAGCGTAAGGGTCTTGCAGAGTTCCATTTTTATAACTTGATACAATAGTCTTCATGCTTGAAAAATCATGAACGACATGCGCACACGATTTGGCCAGTCTTCCAATGTCATTAAGCGGCGCATGTCGGCCGGAGTCAAAAAATACCAGAGGCTTGCCGAATATCGGATACTCAACAAGGAACGAAATTCCGTCTGTGATCATAATATCTGAAGCCGAAAACAGGCCGCCATACCGTCCGTCTGCACAAGTACAATTTTCAAGAGACAGCCATTTTTTCATAAAATGGTCGACCTGCTCCTGTGTCATAATACGCCGATTGACAACGCTTTTGAGCAGTTCCGGATGCGGTTTGAAAACAAATTCCATGTCGGGCGACGAAGCAGCCCACTCAAGAAAGTTTTCGTATATTTCGTTAAATGTTCCAAAATTCAACCATGCGTCCTTGACGGAATGATGAGGAGACCAGATGACCCGGAACGGCCGATGTCCCGACTGCTGACGATCGGGAAACGGCCATGCAGGCGCTTCGTCAAGAAGGCTCTGAAACTTTGGGTATCCCGATAGAACCAATTTCCCTGGTACAGAATGTTGAAAAGACTGAAATTTTTCCAACGCATATTCCGTTTCGCAAAATATTCTCCAGGCTCTTCTATGATACGGCGTATCGCACGAAAGTGCATTCGGCTTTTCTTCCTCATCACCACTCGTAGAATATTTTTCAAGGATGATAACGCCATACGGAACAACGCAAATCCGGGAGAAACTCAGATATTCGGACGAAAAGGCAGGAGGATAAAGATTGTCCCACTGCGACTGGCGAAAAACGATATCTGGAGCCAGATCGCGAAGAATCTCTAACGCCGCGAAAGAATCTTCCATGTCAAAGCGAAGATGGGGAATGTTAAGCCGCATAAGCTCGTCGCTGACGCGCTGCTCACCACAAAAATATCCGTCTCCTCCAAGGTGGCGATCGAGCGTTACGACAATTGGGTCAAAATAATCATTGCGCAGCATTTCCTTATACAAGGGAAACAATGCGTCCCATTGCTCGATAAGCTGAATAATAAAAACGCATCTTATTTTTTGTGGAGATGATTTTTTTTGCGAAGCCGATAACGCCTGAATAAATTTCCTTGACTGAACGACTTGATTATTCATATCTATCAAAATATTAGAGAATGCAACAATAGTATTTTGTATATTTTCTTGCTTTTCAGACAAAGTTAAAATAGCACGAGACATGGAATTAAGAACCAAAGCAAGTTGATTTTCGTTTCCAGACATGATGAACCATCCAAATTTTTCGTAAATTCTGACAAATATTAATCCAATCCAGACGCATTCAAAACCCCCCTTCATCGATCCGAAGCCCACTTCTTTTTAGGATCGGAGACTATTTCATACAGCCCCGATGCTGAGTGGAAGCCTGGTGCCCGTCACCAGTCTGGCGGGGGTTTGCGAGCGTTCGAAGTAGAAGCCCTGTGGGCAATGGCGCTGGCAGAAAGCCGCCGTCAGGGCCTCACCGTCCAAGCTTTGAAGCAACTTCTCAAAGCATCCGATCGGCCCCGGTCAGACGATCAGTCGGCACAAGTCCAAAATCCAGGGAGACGGGGGAGGACAATGATCGTCCAGGCTGCTATGATCTTGCCACGGTATCGCAAAACCTTCGACTACCCAACTTTTCCGGTCATCGTTGATGAATATTTTGAAAGTGTCGGAATATATAATGGAACGCAATGTAAAAACTGTTGCTATCATTCTGGCGGGCGGAAGCGGCACTCGGTTTGGCAGCGATGTTCCAAAGCAGTTTACAAAACTATCCGGTCGCACGATTCTCGAGCGCACAATTGATATCTTTGAAAAATCAAACAATATAGACGAAATAATTATTGTTTCAATAAGCGATTATTTCTTTCATATTTCAAATATGATAAATAATAATAAATGGAAAAAAATAAAATCCATCGTTTCGGGAGGCAATAGCAGAGTCGAATCGACCCTGTCTGCTTTGAACGAGATCTCAAAATATCAATATTCAGATGCAAATATTCTCATACACGACGCCGTTCGTCCTTTTGTAAGCGAAAAAATATTGTCAGCCTGCGTCGAAGCTTTGCAAAAATTTCCCGCCGTTGATACGGCAATTCCATCTTCCGACACGATCGTCGTTGTCGACCATGAAAGCATGGCGTCTGCTTTTCCCGACCGGAGCACACTACGACGGGGACAAACCCCACAAGGGTTCCACCTCAACCTCCTGCAGAAGGCATACGATAAGATAAGAGAAGGCACTGATTTCAATACGTTCACATGTGACTGCGGCGTCGTCAAATCCATGTTTCCCGACGTAAATATGGCCGTCGTTCACGGAGATGAAAGAAATATAAAAATAACAAACCCCATAGATATCTTTATGGCAGAAACTTTAATCTATATGGATAAAGAAAATATAGATTTTAAAGAAGATTTAAAAAATCTTGAAGGAAAAAACATCGTTATTTTTGGTGGAAGAAGCGGAATAGGAAAATCCATCCGTGATATAGCGATGAGTTATGGAGCAAACACATTCTCGGCCAGTCGCTCCGAGAATGCGGTCGACGTTTCGGACATCAAATCCATATCTTCTTTTCTTGAAAAGATCCGCGAGAAGGTAGGGACAATAGATGCTGTCATCAACACGTCCGGAATCATGTTCCGAGAAGAATTCTCACTTTCTTCCTATCAGAAAATTCAGGAAATGGTGGATACGAATTATATGGGAACAATCAACGTTGCCCTCATGTCGCGACAACACCTCTTACATTCCCAAGGTTGCCTGATCAATTTTTCATCCAGTTCTTATACGCGAGGGCGCTCACTTTATGCCGTATACTCGTCCACGAAGGCAGCGGTTGTAAACATTTCTCAGGCCCTCTCAGAAGAGTGGCAGGAAGACGGCATAAGAGTTCATTGCATTTGCCCGGAGCGCACCGACACCCCCATGCGAATACAGAATTTTGGTGTAGAGACCCCTTCCACGCTTTTGTCGCCCGACGCGGTCGCAAGAAAAACACTACAGACTCTTTTGTTGCCCGAAACAGGCCTCATCGTTGGCGTCAAATTAAGTTTGGACGAAAAAAACTGACAGTTATCATAAGATAATTCAATGGCTTCAGGATACCCGTAGGATATCACTGCCTCGCAAGGCGCGCTTTGTCAGAGTCTTTCTGGCACTGCGCGCAGGAAGGCAGGAAGGCAGGAAGGCAGGAAGGCAGGAAGGCAGGAAGGCACGGCGGATCACCATCCACACACATTTTCAAACGGGTTCTTACCTGGACTTTGGCGGTTTTGAGCGTTGAATCGAATGTGAAGAAACGTCGGATTCCTGTGCGCGTGTGGTGGGGCGACACTCTCCTGCAAAGGAAGCAGGAGATGAGTAATGGAGGAAGAGGTCGGCGACGATGTTGGGTTCAGCGGGATAGCCGGGTGGCTGGCGCCGTTCCGGGCGGCTTTCACGGCACCGACATGGCGCCGGGTTCTTATTCTGACGTCCGGTGCGATCGTGTCGCCGGGACGACGGACAGTTTGTTCCGCACTTCGTGCAATGGGCCTGGACGACGCGGCGGATTTCTCCTCCTTTCATCGCGTCCTGAACTGTAATCGCTGGAGCGCTCTGGTCCTGGCCAGGACACTGTTTGTCTGGCTGGTCGCGGTACTGGTTCCTGATGGTCCGGTCATCATCGGGATCGACGATACGCTGGAACGGCGGACAGGGCGGAGGATCGCCGCGCGTGGCATTTATCGTGATCCGGTGCGCTCGTCGCACGGACATTTCGTCAAAGCCAGCGGCCTGCGCTGGCAGGCGTTCATGCTTCTGGCGCCGCTGTCATGGACCGGACGGGTGTGGGGATTACCGTTCCTGACGGTGCTGTGTCCCTCGGAACGCTACGCGCGCGAGCGTGGTCGCCCTCACCGGAAGCTGACGGACCGGGCACGGCAGGGACTGCTTCTGGTCGCCCGCTGGCTTCCCGGACGCAGGATCATCGCTGTCACCGACAGTTCCTATGCTTCGATCGACCTGCTCGATGCCGTCAGGGACCGCGTCTGCATGGTCAGTCGCCTGCGTCTCGATGCCAGGCTGTTCGACCCGCCGTCTCCGCGCACCGCCAGGACGCTGGGCCGGCCCCGGCGGACAGGCGAGCGGCAACCGTCGCTGGCGAACCGCCTGGAAAACCCCGCCATACAATGGAGCGAAGCTGCGATCGGCGCATGGTATGGCGGCCAGGAATACCGCGTCGAATTCATCTCCGGCACCGCGCTGTGGCATCATCCAGGTCGGACCGTTCCCATCCGCTATGTGCTGGTACGTGATCCTGCCGGGCGCTTTCGGCCGCAGGCGTTCCTCTGCACCGACCTTGCCGCGTCCCCCGTCGACATCCTGACCTGGTTCGTCCGGCGCTGGTCGATGGAGGTCACCTTCGCCGAAACAAGGCGCCATCTCGGCATCGAGACCCAACGCCAGTGGTCGGATCTGGCCATCGCTCGTACCACACCGGTCCTGATGGGGCTTTTCTCCGTCATCACTCTTGTCGCAAACGACCTGCAAAAACAGGGACGTGTCCGGCCAGCAGCAACAGCATGGTATCGCAAGGAAGGGCCAACCTTCAGCGACGCCATAGCCACCGTCCGCCGCGAATTATGGGCCGCACCTTATTTCCACACGTCAGCGTCAAAGGGCGAGCAACAAAAAATACCACGCGCACTGTTCAACTCATTGCTGAACAATGCCTGCTATGCCGCGTAAACCGCCAAAGTCCAGCTTACAATTCCCAAGAAAATAATGTCTCTTGCATCATCATGCGTATATATACATTATTTCATAAAATTATTTTCTCCACGAGGAATATGACAGTATGAAAACGACATCCTTCACAGAAGACTGGTTCAGCAGGAGTATTCCTTCATGGGATATTATATTTTCCTCTATGAAATCCCCCAAATTTTTTCTCGAAATCGGATCACATGAAGGCAGATCAGCCTGTTATATGATCGCAAAGGCGAAAAATGACATAGATATAACATGCATAGATATTTGGGAAGACTATGAAGTAGAACAGCGATTTGACAATAATATTGATTTTTTCATCTCAAATTCAAAAAATAGTATAAATATAAATAAAATAAAATCGAAATCAAAAGAATATCTCATAAAACTTTTATCAGAAGGCCATGCTGGCAAGTTCGACTTTATCTACGTGGATGGATCACATACATCTCAAGATGTCTTGTATGATGCGATCCTCGCTCTCGACCTCCTGAAAGTCGGCGGCTTTCTTGTATTTGATGACTATCTCTGGTTCGATCCTAAATATTGTTCCAACGACTTCAACGACACTCCAAAGCCGGCAATAGACGCATTTACAAATATATATCGCAACAGGTTACAAATTATAGCCAATATGCCGCTATACCAGTTGTATGCTATAAAAATAAAATAGCCACATCACGGTGAGAGAAAATTGAACAAAATATTCCTCATCAGAACAGTGATCTAGCGATCATATTCCCGATCGCTGGATATATGAATTGGGTGATGAGCAGCGTTAACGATGCTCATCACCACCCTCAAGCGCCGCGATACGCATCAACAGATACTCACTCTTCTCTGCTCATGTCAGAGCCTGACCGAATATGCGCCCTGGTGGCGATCCGACGCGCCCATGACGGGCCACTCTCGCTCACCAGACCGCATTTTCGGTCAGGCTCTCAGGCTATCATAGACCTTATATTCCATCACATAACCTGCCTGCGTGGATGACCGTAAGTATTTGTCACCACCACTCCTGCCATGACAATCGCACCACCCAGCAGAGTTCGCTGGCTCGGAATCTCACCCGTCAGGATAAAAGCCAGAACCAGCGTGGCCGGCGGCAGCAGATACAGCAAGCCAGCTCCCCGCGCAGCCCCCATATGACCGATGACGAACGCCCATGCTGCATAGCCGATGGCAGCAGGAAAGATTCCCAACTCCAGCACGGCCAACCAACAGCGCACAGGCGCATCCGGCAACACCTTCAGCGCCTGCGGCAACCACGGACTCAGACAGACCGCACCGGCGATCAGAATATAGCAAATGGTCGGCATCGCCCCGTAACGTAGCACTAGCCTCTTCTGCAACGTGGTATAAAGCGCACCGCAAATCGCCGCCCCGAAGACGAGCGTCGCTCCCGATCCGAGTGAGACCCCTCCCACCTGCCCCCCGGCAATCAACACGACCCCAGCAAAGCTGCACAATGACCCAGCCCATCCCCAGGCCGACAGCCGTTCGCCCATCACCGCCACCGCAATCAGGGCGGCAATCAGCGGCATCGCGCTAATCAGTAAACTGGCCGCACCGGCCGAAACGGTCATTTCCCCGGTATTGAAGAGGATATTATAAAGCGCGATCCCAATCGCCCCACACGCCAGGATACGCAGCCAGTCGTCCCGCGCCGGCAAGGGTGGCCGCACCCACGCCAGCCATCCCCCAGCCAGCATCGCCGCAATGGCATAGCGTGCGGCGGCCAGCGGCACCGGCGGCAGATCATGCAGCGCGATCCGCACGACAGGATAAGCACTGGCCCAGGACAGAATGGCAACGATGACAATCAGCGGCAGGAACCGCGCGACGGTAGACATGCTTGAGACTTCCCTGCCCGAACACATGGCGGGCACCTCGTGTCATACCGAAACGATCCCGACCAGGCGAGGGGCAAGCACCTCGGCTTGCGCCCGACGCCCCGTCAATTCATCGTCGGGTACTTTCGACATGCAGACGGACTTCCTCATGCTTCCTTTTTCCCTTGGCCTCCGGCCTCGTCGCCTTATACGGCGCGCAACCCTCTCCCTGCCCGGTCTACTGCTGGCTGCTGCGGCACACGCTGCCCCCCTCGGCCAATGCTACGCCGACCTCGCTGCCACACGGAATTTCACTCTGGGCCTGCCACGCCACGCGCAGCCCACGCCAGATGGCCACGCAGTGCTGTTCCTGCGCAGCGGTCCGCGTGACACCACGCTGCATCTCTGGCATTTCGACCCCGCAAGCGGCACCGAGACCGAACTGGCCCGCCCGACAGCCACCGAATCCCTGTCAGTCGAGGAAAAAGCCCGGCGCGAACGGGCTCGCATGTCGCTCACCGGCATTACCGATTTCGCCCTTTCGGATAACGGCCAAACCGCGCTCGTCAGCCAGGCCGACCGCCTGAAGCAAATCGACATTGCAACCGGCAAGGTCTCCGACGTCGCCGGACGCGGCTGGATCGCCCCGCGTCTATCACCGGACGGCACTCATGCCGCGGTGGTGCGCGATAACGATGTCCATGTCGTGACATTGGCCAGCGGACACATCACGCGCCTGACTCACGGGGGCACCGAAACCCTGACCCACGGCCTGGCCGAATTTGCCGCCGCCGAGGAACTGGCCCGGCCGGACGGCCTGTGGTGGTCACCCGACGGACAGACCATTCTCTACGAGGAGGCCGACTCCTCAGGCGTCGAAAAACATTACATCACCGACCCCCAGCACCCGGCCACACAACCGGTCGAATTCCGCTACCCGCGTGCCGGCACGGCAAACGCACGCATCCGACTGGGGCTGATCGCGCGCGACGGCGGCCCCACCCACTGGGTTCAGTGGGACAACACCGCCTTTCCCTATCTGGCACGCGCCGTCTGGCCCAAAGGACACGGCCCTCTGACTCTGGTGGTGCTGAACCGCGTCCAGACCGAGGAGCGGGTCCTGCGCGTCGACCCCGCCACCGGCCAGACCACCACCTTGCTGATCGAACGCGATCCCGCCTGGATCAATATCAGCCCCTCCGGCGACGGACGCGGCCGCTCCCTCCCCCGCTGGCTGCCGGACGGCAGCGGCTTCCTCTGGGCCGCCGAGCGCAACGGCCATTGGCAACTGGAACTGCGCCACGCCGACGGCACACTCAATCACGCGATCACGCCCGCCAGCCTGCCCTTCGTTTCGCTGGACGATGTCGACCCCAAAGCCGGCACGGTCACCATCACCGCCAACCCCGACCGGATTCGCACTGCAATCTACCGTCTGCCCCTGCAAGGTGGCGCGCCGGTCCTGCTGACGCCCGAAGCCGGGTTACACGGCGCAACCTTCGCCGATGGCAACCACACGCGCTTCATCGACAGCCTGTCGGGAGCCGACGGCAGCGCCGTCACGACCCTGCGCGACACCGACGGCCATGTCTTGGCCAGCGTTCCAGCCGTTGCGGAAACGCCCACACTGACGCCTCATATCGAATACACCCGCGCCGGCACCCGCGACATGGACGCCATGATCATCCGCCCGGCCGGTTTCAAACCGGGACAGCATTATCCGGTGGTGCTGTCGGTCTATGCTGGCCCCGGCTACAAGCAGGTCCTGGATGCACCGCGCCAGTATCTTGAAAGCCAGTGCATGGCCGACCACGGCTTCATCGTCATCAGCGTGGACGGGCGCGGCACACCGGGCCGCGACCATGACTGGGAACGGGCCACCAAGAACAACCTGATCGACCTGCCGCTCCAGGACCAGATCGACGGCCTGACCGCGCTCGGCAGACGCTACCCCGAACTGGACCTGAACCATGTCGGCGTCCATGGCTGGTCCTTCGGCGGGTACTTCACCGCCATGGCCACCATCCGCCGACCGGACGTCTTCAAGGCCGGCGTCGCGGGCGCCCCACCGGCCGATTTCGCCGATTACGACACCGCCTATACCGAACGCTATCTGGGTACACCGCAAGACGATCCGGACGGCTACCGCGTCAGCAACGTCCTGACCTACGCGCACGCCCTGTCCCGTCCGCTGCTGATCATGCACGGCCTGACCGACGACAACGTCTATTTCGAAAACACGATGAAGATGACGCAAGCCTTCATCACCGCTGGCCGCCCCTACAATTTGCTGCTGCTTCCCGGCACCCACATGCTGACCGACCCGATCCTGCGCGCTCATGTCGACGATGCGCGCGAAGCCTTCCTGGCCGCGACCCTGAAGGCCCCGACACCTGCCACGCTAAACTGACGGCAACGTTATCCGCGATCCCCGTCGCCGCCCTGGCCGATCCTCGGCCAGGGCGGCCCATCGTTCATGGTCGCGCCATTCCCCGTCTATCTTCAGATAACGCGGAGAATAACCCTCCTGCCGAAACCCAGCACGCCTGACCAGCACGATCGACGCCACATTGCCGGGCTGGATATTGGCTTCGACCCGATGCAGGCTCAATCGATCAAAACCGTAATCCAATACCAATCTCAGCGCATCCGTCATCCGGCCAGTCCGCGCGTGCGCCTTCATCCCGTAATAGCCAAGATAAGCACTGCAAAACGCGCCCATGACGATCTGGCTGAAGGTGAACACCCCCACTGGATCATCATCGCTCCCATACCATGCCGCCAGCCCGACATCCGGCCCGGTGACGGACCGTGCAAACCAGCTTTCAAAACCATTCAGATCGATAAACGGTCGCGCCCAGGGGGCATGATAGGAACGACTATCCAGGTTGGCGCGGATCAATATCTCCGCATCCTGCCGAACGACCGGACGTACAGACAGGGCCGCCATCGACATCGAGACCGAACCGTCACACATTTCATCACGCTCTTCCATACCATCTATATTGACGCATAGACGTTCACACCGCCAAGCCAACCGGACCCGCCAGCATGTCTCTCGCCCCTCCGATCGTCACGATCCGCGCCGCGCGCACGACGGACCTTCCTGCAATCACGGCGATCTATGCCCATCATGTCCTGCACGGCTGCGCGTCGTTCGAAACCGACCCGCCTTCCGCCGAGGAAATGGCACGACGCATGGACGCCTTGCTCACCAGGAACTACCCCTATCTGGTGGCCCTGCAGGATGATTCGGTGATCGGCTACGCCTATGCCGGCCCGTACCACCCGCGGGTCGCCTACCGCAATACGGTGGAAGACTCCATCTACCTGGTCCAGGATGCTGCCGGGCGCGGAGTCGGCACGACGCTGCTGGGCGCATTGATCGCGGAGTGCGAAACACGAGGCTTCCGGCAGATGATGGCCCTTATCGGCGACAGTGCGAACGCGCCGTCCATCCGCCTGCACGAACGCCATGGCTTTCGCACGATCGGCACATTGCAATCGGTCGGCTACAAACACGGGCGCTGGCTGGATGTCGTGCTCCTGCAACGCGCACTGGGCAGCGGCGACAGCGTACCGCCCGACAGACCCTGAAGCCGAAAGACCCGACATGTCGCGCCCCCCGCCCGCCACCGTCGGCACACTCCCTGGCCTGGACCTGCAGTCCGGCGCGCGGGATCGCGTGCTGGGTCCGGGCGCGATGCTGCTGGCCGGGCGCGCCCGCGCCATGGCGCCCGAACTGCTCGCCCTGATCGAACGCATCGCCAGAACCGCCCCCTTCCGCCGCATGTCGACACCCGGCGGCCGGACGATGTCCGTCGCCATGACCAATTGCGGCGCGCTGGGCTGGGTCTCCGACGCCAGGGGCTATCGCTATACGTCCCACGATCCCCTCACAGCCCGGCCCTGGCCCGCGATGCCGGCCGCATTCGCCACCATGGCGGTCGAGGCCGCCATGGTGGCCGGCTTCCCCGATTTCCTGCCCGATGCCTGCCTGATCAACCGCTACGAACCCGGGACACGGCTCACCCTGCACCAGGACCGCAATGAACGCGATTTCAGCCAGCCGATCGTCTCGGTTTCCCTCGGCCTGCCGGCACGCTTCCTCTGGGGAGGTCCCGCCCGAACCGACCCGGTACGGCGCGTCCCGCTGGAGCACGGCGACATCGTAATATGGGGCGGACCGGCCCGCCTGGTCCATCACGGCATCCATCCCCTGGCCGAAGAGACCCATGCCCTGACCGGCCGAACCCGACTGAACCTGACCTTCCGCCGCGCGGGATAGGACGGCAGGAGGCGGATGGACATCACGATCCGCAGCCCTTATTCACCCGCGATGATCTCTCCTGCCCCCGCGCTCCGCCCCCGTGTCGGCATCGATTTCGGCACGACCAACAGCGTCGTCGTCATCGCGACCCCGGACGGCGAAACCCACACCACACGCTTTATCTTTCCCGGCCATCCCGAATCCGAGACCTGCCGCACTCTGCTATGCCTGTGGCAGGAGGAAGAACGCGGGCGCCTGGCAGTTCATCAGGCCATTGGCGCCGCCGCCGTCGATGCCTATCTGGACGATCCGGCCGAAAGCCGCCTGATCATGTCCATGAAATCCTACCTTGCACAGACATCGTTCCGCGAAACGCGTTTGCTGGGCCGGCGGCTGACGCTGGAAAACCTCGTCGGCTTCTTCGTCGCCGAACTGATGCGCGCCGTCGGCATCGACCCCGCCACGGTCGATGCCACGGTCGGCCGTCCTGTACAATTCGCCGGCGACGCTCCCGATGATGCATTCGGCGAACAGCGCCTGCGCGACGGCTTCGCCGAAGCCGGCTTCCGCAGCATCGCGGTGGCGCTGGAACCCGAAGCCGCCGGCTGGCGCTTCGCCCGGCGGCTGGACGCGCCGGCCACGATCCTGGTCGGCGATTTCGGCGGCGGCACCAGCGATTTCTCGGTCCTGCGCTTCGACCCCGCAATCGGCCGCGCCGTTCCACTGGGCCATGCGGGCGTAGGAATCGCAGGCGACCAGTTCGACTACCGGATCATCGACAACGTCGTCTCGCCTGAACTGGGCCGAGACAGCACCTACCGCATCATGGGGGGTGCCCCTCTGCCGGTGCCGATCGAATGGTACGCCAGCCTGGCGCGCTGGCACCGCCTGTCGCTGATGCGCACGCCGGCCACACTGCGCGCAATCAGCGACGTGGCACGCACCGCCTCCGAGCCCGATCGCCTGCATGCGCTGTCCACCCTGGTCGCCGACCAGCAGGGCCAGGCCCTGTATCGCGCCGTCGGCACCGCGAAGGCCGAACTGTCGCACGCCGACAGTACCACCCTGCGCTTCCATCACAAGGATATCCATATCGACAGCACGATCACACGGGCGGCGTTCGAACACTGGATCGCCCCCGATCTGGCCCAGTTCGACGGCGCGGTGACTACGGCGCTGGAGCGCGCGGGCCTGGGCGAAGCCGATATAGACCGGGTGTTTCTCACCGGCGGCACCTCGTTCGTCCCGGCGGTTCGCGCTCTGTTCACCACCCGTTTCGGCAACGAGCGAATCGATCGCGGCGGAGAGTTCGTATCGGTCGCCGAAGGGCTGGCCCTGATGCAGGGAAACACCGCGCCTCAGTCCGGCGTCTCCACCACTACCTGCTGAAAAACCCTTTTCAAACCTTACCTTCTTTTCACCCGACTTTGACTCAAATCAAGGCCGATACCCTCGTCCTGTGCCATAAGAAAAGGGCGATGGGGGCATCGCATATCGAATCATCACGCAAACTGCAGGGTCTTCGGACCCTGCTTTTTTTTGCGGCACGCGGAAGCGTCATTGACGCCCCCCCCGTCTATGCCGGTTCATACGTTTATACCCCGAGCGTGATCAGATAGCAGCAAGCAACGGCAGATCCTCGGACGGTCTTTGCAACTTCATTATCGCGGGCGGCAACGGTGTGTCACCATCGGTTTCGTCCCTCAGCATATAACCCTGCCCCCACACGGTCGTGATCACGTCCTTTGCCCCGGCCATCTGCAATTTCTTCCGCAACTTGCAGATAAAGACATCAATGATCTTCATTTCCGGCTCGTCCATCCCGCCATAGAGATGGTCGAGAAACGCGAACTTGCTCAGTACCGTGCCCCTTCGGAGCATGAGCAGTTCCAGAATCATGTATTCCTTGCCGGTCAGATGGACCAGCCGCCCCTTTACCGTAACCTCGCGGCTGTCCAGAGAAAGCCTGACCACTCCGGCCTGTAGCACCGGCTGGCTGTATCCCTTCGAACGGCGGACGATGGCCTGGATGCGGGCAGCCAGTTCCGGCGTATCGTAAGGCCGGGTGATGTAATCGTCCGCGCCCGCTGAAAAGGCCCGGACCTTCGCCTGCGCCCCATTCAGGCTGGACAACGCGACGATGGGTGTATCGAGCCGCGCAGCCCTCGCTGCCCGCAGGACTTCATAGCCGTCAATATCTGGAAGAACCATTTCAAGTAATGCCAGATCATAATCGTAACGGCGGAGCATTTCGACCGCTTCATGCCCGGTCATGGCGTGGTCGATCATGTAGCCAACAGAGCGCAATGTGCTGGAAGTACCACGAGCCGCACTCTCATTCCCCTCGACGAGCAAGACACGCATGTTCATCAACCATTGATTGTTTATGACTACAATTACTACCTATAGGTGTATAATCCTCCACAAACAATCCTTTTAGGAAGGGTTAGGGTATCAAACCGTCATGATCACGAATATGTTATGTCAAGCCGCCAGAGCATTTCCGATGCCTGCCGGATGGTCTTTTCGACCCCGAAGTCCCTAACCGCTACGCCGACTACAATCTCGTCAGGCCCCATCAACAGATCCTGACTTCAAACTGAGGGCATTTCGGCTAAAGCAGATCCTGTTTGAATGCGCGCGTTCAAACAGGATAATATTCTTTTAAAACAATAAATTATAGCATTACACCGAACCGGTTTTCGGTAAAAATACTCGAGGGTCAAGGCCCACACGGCCGCTCCGATGCGCCAAGATCACCGCCAGACGCGCGGTTGGCTCCGCGCCTCTCCTCAGGGTCCAAGCGTATGAAAGCGTCTGTTGTCGTTAAATGCTGGCGGCAGTCTCAGGGCTCCCCCTCAGTCGGCTTTCCACCGACCATTCCGGCCGACACCCATTTTGCCAACTCCCGCCGAGGCCCCCGCCGGGTTCGATGAGGGCTCGATCCTTCACCACGTCAATGGAATTCCAGGCGTTAAAATCGGCACTTTTCCAAACAGTCCTTCAGCCGCCACGAGCACCCCAGGCCGGCTCGACGGTCACGGCATGATTCAGCGGCCCCGCACCGGCCCCATAGCCGGGCGCACTCGCGATGGCGGCCCGCAGATAGCGCCGGGCCCGTTCCACAGCATCACGCAAGCTCAGGCCCTGCGCCAACCCGGCGGCAATCGCGCTCGCCAGCGTGCAACCAGTCCCATGGGTGTGCCGGGTATGCAGGCGGGTATCCGAAAACAGTTCGATGCCCGACGATTCGCACAGCACATCGGTCAGGATATCGCCCTCCAGATGTCCACCCTTCAGCAGCACCGCCCGTGCCCCCGCGCGCCGCAGGGTCTCCGCAGCCCGACACATCTCGTCCACGGTGCGGATCGGATGGCCCACCAGAACTTCCGCCTCGGGCAGGTTAGGTGTCAGCAGGCTGGCCAACGGCACCAGATGTCGCATCAGCGTGTCCACGGCGTCATCCTGCAACAGGCGCGATCCGCCCTTGGCCACCATCACGGGGTCCAGCACATACGGAATATCCGGGTAGGCACGCACCTCTGCCGCCACGGCCCGGATCACCTCGCCCCGATCCAGCATGCCACTCTTGAAGGCATCCACCCCGATATCGTCCAGCACGCAACGCATCTGCGCCGCCACAATATCGGGTGGTACGGGCAGGATTCCGCTTACGCCGAGCGTATTCTGCACCGTCAGGGCCGAGACCGCCGTCATGGCAAACCCACCCAGCGCCGTCACAGCCTTGATATCCGCCTGAATGCCCGCCCCACCACCGGAATCACTGCCGGCAATGACCAGAACACGGCCCTTCATGATGGCCATGAACGGAATCCCTAAGCCGCTTCCTGCGCGGAACCGATCACCGCGCACATTCCGGCAACCACCCGCTCCACCAGCGCCGGATCTTCAGCCTCCGCCATCACGCGCACCAGCGGTTCGGTCCCGCTTTCCCGCAACAGCAGCCGCCCGGCCGTCCCCAGTTCGGCCTCCGCCAGCCGACGCGCTTCCTCCACCGCGGGCGCATGCAGCGGACTCTTGCCGATGAAGCGCACGTTGCGCAGCAATTGCGGAAAGGGCGTGAACACCCGACAGACCTCGCTGGCCGGCCGCCCCTCCTCGACCAGTACCGCCAGAACCTGCAACGCCGCCACCAACCCGTCACCGGTCGTCGCGAAATCGGACAGCACCATGTGTCCCGACTGTTCGCCGCCCAGATTGACGCCCAGTTCGCGCATGCGCTCAACCACATAGCGGTCACCCACCGCCGTACGCACCAGTTCCAGCCCCAGCCCTTCCAGGCAGCGCGCCAGCCCCATGTTCGACATCACGGTGGCCACGACCTTGTTCGCACTCAGCCTGCCCTGACGGCTCCAGGACCGGGCGATAAGGGCCAGGATTTGGTCCCCGTCGATCAACCGCCCCTGCTCGTCGGCGATCAGCAGCCGGTCGGCATCGCCATCCAGCGCAATGCCGATATCGGCTTCATGCGCCACCACCGCCGCGCACAGCGCCTCCGGCCGAGTCGAACCGCAACTCTCGTTGATATTCACCCCGTTCGGCTCGCACCCGATCCGGATCACCTCGGCCCCGAGTTCCCACAGCGCGGTCGGCGCCACCCGATAAGCCGCCCCATTGGCACAGTCGATGACGATGCGCAGCCCATCCAGCCGCCGCCCGCGTGGAAACGACGCCTTGGCATTCTCGATATACCGCCCCGCCGCGTCGTTCAGGCGCGAAGCGCGGCCAATCCGCTCAGGCGTCGCCAGCCGGCCCGCCAGGTCCGCGCGCATCAGGCTCTCGATCTCGGCCTCGGTCTCGTCGGAAAGCTTGAATCCGTCCGGCCCGAACAGCTTGATGCCATTATCCCCGAACGGATTGTGCGACGCCGAGATCATCACGCCGAGATCGGCGCGCAGCGACCGCGTCAGCATCGCAATCGCGGGCGTCGGCATCGGCCCGGCGAGCGTCACATCCACCCCGGCCGACAGAAAGCCGGATACCAGCGCGCATTCGATCATATAGCCGGAGAGCCGCGTATCCTTGCCAACCAGCACCCGATGCCGATGTGTCCCGCGCGTAAAACGCAGGCCGGCGGCCTGTCCCAGCTTCTGGGCCATTTCCACCGTCATCGGGTCCTGATTGGCCGTACCGCGAATCCCGTCGGTGCCGAACAATTTTCTGGTCTTGGTCATCTTCCGGCTATCCCTGATTCACCGCGCCTGCGTCTTTTCCGGCTTATCGCAGGTCCACAATCCCTGCCAGACCCGCAATGCCTGCACCATGGCGGGAACATTATGCACCCGCAGGATGGTATTACCGAGTTCCAGCCCCGGCAGGCTGCTTGCAACCGTGCCCGGATCGCGGTCCGACGCCACCGGCACGCCCGCCATTTCCCCCAGCACGCGTTTGCGCGAGGTTCCCAGCAGCACGCGGCATCCAAGATTGGCCAGGATCGGCAGGCGGCGGATCATGTCGATATTCTGCGCGGCATTCTTGGCGAATCCGATCCCCGGATCGACGATGATTCGGTCGCGGGCAATACCGGCCGCCACCGCCTCGTCGATCCGCTCGCCCAGTTCGCAGGTCACATCGACAGCCACATCGTCATAAACGGCGAAATTCGGCATAGTCTGGGGCGTACCGCGCATATGCATCAGCACCACGGGGCAGCCGGCATCGGCCACCACCGCCAGCGCATGCGGATCATGCAGCAGGGCCGAAACATCGTTGATCAACGCCGCCCCCACCCCAAGCGAGGCCGACATGGTACGCGCATTGCGCGTATCGACCGACAGCGCGACATCGGACTGAATCCGCAATTCCGCCAGAACGGGCGCCACGCGCGCCCATTCCTCCGCCGGAGTCACGACAGCCGAACCGGGGCGCGTACTCTCGCCACCGATATCCAGCAACCCCGCCCCCGCCGTGATCATGGCGATACCGGCCCGAATCGCCGCCTCTGCCCCGAAATGGCGGCCGCCATCGCTGAAACTATCGGGGGTGACGTTCAGGATTCCCATCACCTGCGGGCCCGGCGGCAAGTCCGCCGAGGGCAGCGGCGCGGACACCCGCGCCAGCACATCCAGCCAATCGCCAGGCAGATCACCCGCACGAACCATCCGGGCCTCATTGCCCTCGATCAGCCGCGCCAAGGTAAAGGCCGCCGGCCCACCAGCCAGCCAATGGGCCAACCCCGCATCCACCGCCCTGTGGGCATCCTGCCCAAACACCAATCCCGCCGGTTCAAGCAGCCGCAATGCGCCCATCACGTTTCCATCTCATCATCATGACATGGCCATAAAACGAAAACAGACGGAGACACCCCCGCCTGTTTTCCACTTCATCCTGCAAACGCAGCGCCCAGACGCCCGCTTCAGCCTGCCGCCGGAGCCGGATCGAGGCCACCTCCGCCCCCCGGAGAGGGCAGCGGCGCGGCCGGTGGCGTCGGCGGAACCGAAGACCGGCGATTTTCCGGCATCGGATCATCCACCACCACCCGCTCGATCGGCTCGCCGCGCAGCACCTGGCGGATTTCCTCGCCGGAGAGCGTCTCGTATTCCAGCAATGCGTTGGCCAGCCGATGCAGGTCGTCCACATGCTCGATCAGCATGGTCCGCGCCCGGGCATACGCACTGTCGATCAGGCGCTTGATCTCGTCGTCGATCTCGCGAACCGTCTCTTCCGACACGTTCTTGTTCTGGGTCACGCTGTGGCCCAGGAACACTTCCTGCCCGTTATCGCCGTAAGCGATCATGCCCAGCTTGTCGCTCATGCCCCATTCGGACACCATCCGGCGCGCCAGATCGGTCGCCATCTTGATGTCTCCGGAAGCACCGTTCGACACATTGTCCGCCCCGAAGATGATCTCTTCGGCCGCCCGGCCACCCATGGCCAGCGTCAATTCACCCAGGCATTTCGCCCGGCTCTTGGAGTAGCGGTCCCCCTCGGGCAGGCTCATCACCAGACCCAGCGCACGACCGCGCGGAATGATGGTGGCCTTATGCACCGGGTCGGCGCCCGGCGTCATGATCGCGACCAGCGCATGCCCACCTTCATGGAAGGCAGTCATCTTCTTCTCGTCCTCGCTCATGACCAGCGAGCGACGCTCGGCGCCCATCAGCACCTTGTCCTTGGCGTTCTCGAATTCCAGCATCGCGACCGTGCGCTTGCCCATGCGGGCAGCCATCAGCGCGGCCTCGTTCACCAGATTGGCAAGGTCAGCGCCCGAGAAGCCCGGCGTGCCACGCGCGATCACCTTGGGGTCGACATCCGACGCCAGCGGAACCTTGCGCATATGCACGCGCAGGATCTTCTCGCGCCCGACCACATCCGGGTTAGGCACCACCACCTGGCGATCGAAGCGACCGGGACGCAGCAGGGCCGGGTCCAGCACATCGGGGCGGTTGGTCGCGGCAATCAGGATCACGCCCTCATTGCTCTCGAACCCGTCCATCTCCACCAGCATCTGGTTCAGCGTCTGCTCGCGCTCGTCATTGCCGCCACCCAGACCGGCACCGCGATGACGGCCGACAGCATCGATTTCGTCGATGAAGATGATGCACGGCGCGGCCTTCTTGCCCTGCTCGAACATGTCACGCACGCGCGACGCACCGACACCGACGAACATCTCGACGAAATCAGAGCCCGAGATGGTGAAGAACGGCACATTGGCCTCGCCGGCGATGGCACGGGCCAGCAGCGTCTTGCCGGTGCCCGGCGGGCCGACCAGCAGCACGCCCTTGGGGATCTTGCCGCCCAGGCGGGTGAATTTCTGCGGATCACGCAGAAAATCCACGATCTCCTGCAATTCACCCTTGGCCTCGTCGATGCCCGCGACATCTTCAAAGGTCACGCGCCCCTGCTTTTCCGTCAGCATCTTGGCGCGGGACTTGCCGAAGCCCATGGCCCGGCCGCCACCCGCCTGCATCTGGCGCATGATGAAGATCCAGGCGCCGAACATCAGCAGGATCGGGGCGTAGTTGATCAGATAGCGCAGGAACGGATTGGAATCGCTGTCCTGCGGCTTCGCCATCACCTCCACGCCCTTTTCCGTCAGGCGCGGGATCAGCGTCGGATCCTGGGGGGTATAGGTCTCGAACGACGTGCCGTCCGTCAGCGTGCCGGAGATGTTATGATCCTGCACGACGACCGAGCGGACGCGGCCGTTATTCACATCTCCGATGAAATCGGAATATGCGAGTTGCTGCGCCGCATGCTGCGTACTTCCAGGCTGGAAGACATTGAACAGCAGCAGCAGCAGTACGATAATGATTACCCAGAGGGCCAGGTTCCGGCCAAAATTGTTCATCTTGCCCATTGTTCCATACGCTTGACGCCACCCGGATTCCCCCTGGTGCCGAAACACGCAGGTAAGGCTTCCTTCTGACCGGCAGCCAGACGCCTTCTCTTCCTCAATTTAGTCATACATAGGCCCTTCGTGGGACATTCACACCCCCACCAGGGTCTTTATTGCCTCCGGGGCGCGAAAATCCGCCTGCCGACCGGTCAACTGCCCCCCCCCACAAATCGCGCCGCCTCGGCCGCCACCGCACCGGGCATCAGCGTCAGCCGCACTCCGGAAAGGGCGGGATCATGACAGATCCCCATCGTCGGAACGCCTACAACCCTCCCGGCACGAAACAGGGCCGGCAGGGTGCGCAGCGCACGGGCAGGCCACGGCGTCCTCCAGTCGGCAGGCACCATCCATCGTCCCGACGGTCCGGCGGCCCCCAGCGTCACGCCCCGCAGATCGACCCCAGACGGCGCCGACAGCACGAAACGCCCGTCCCACACACGGCCCACCTCCGCCGGCATCGGCACCTGCATCGCCGCCTCCTCGCGTAGCAGCAGCCAGCGTAGCCCCGTCCGGCGCAAGGCCGCGCTCGCCTCGACCAGGCAAGCCCCCGCCAGCGTGACAGGGCGCGGATTCGCGCACAACGCCGCCACTGCCCGCGAGGGCGGCAGATAATCCCGCCCCGACACCGCACGCAGCAGAAAGGCCATAGTGCGTGGGCAGGCGGGGTCCTCCGCCAGCGCGACCCAGCCGCCTTCGGCAACCGTCACCCCCCGGGCCAACCGCAACGCCTGCCCGGCATCACGCGCCATACGCGCGGCCCCGGCCTGCCCTGCCTCCGAACAAAGCAGCGACACAGCCGACGCATCGGCGGAAAGCCCGGCACGCAGACGGGCACGCTCGGCGCGCAGGTCCGCATTCGAAGGGTCTTCCACCCATTCAAGCCCCGCGCACCGCAACGTGCCACGCAAGATCGCCGGTTCGATGTCACGTAACGGGCGCACCAGACGCAAATCCCCGGTAAACGTCACCGCGCCCATGCCCGCCAGACCGTCCGGCCCGCTGCCGGCACGCCGCCGGATCAGCACGGTTTCCGCCTGATCGCCCGCATGATGGCCCAGCAGCAGATCGACGATCCCGGCCCGGCGACATGCGGCCGACAACGCCGCATAGCGGGCGCGCCGCGCCCGGTCTGCCACGCCGGGGCCGGACCGCAGCCCCTCCAACACAAGAATCTGGGCGGGAATCCCCAGGCGGGCCAGACGATCGCGCGTCAGGCACGCTTCGGCGGCAGCCGCCGGCCGCAACCCGTGATCCACGATGAATGCGCGCACCGCACGCCGCCACCGTCCCGCGAGATAGGCAAGACACAGACTGTCCGCCCCGCCCGACACCGCGATGCCGATTTCGGGCATGCCCATCCCGTCGGGCAGCCACGGCCCCAGCCCCGCCATGATGGCGGCGAAACGACCGTCATCCAGCACCCCGACGGAGCAACCGCCAGTCAGACCCGCATCAAAGCCGCTCAGTGGCATCCCGCGCGGGTGCGATAGGCCGTCTCCGCCGTCTTGACGCGCGGCGCTGGCGACGGAAACTCGCTCTTCAGCTTGGCCAGGGCCTGACACGCCGAATTCTTGTCCCCCATCGCGAGCAGCGACGCCGTCACCCCCAGCAGCGCATCCGGAGCCCGGCCCGAACGCGGCGAACGGTTATAGGTATCGTAATAGGCTACGGCCGACTGGCGATACTGCTTCTGCCCGGCCAGCGACTGCGCCAGCAGGAATTGCGCGTCGATCTGCAACGGTCCCTTCGGGCCGGCCAGCACCTGCTTGGCAGCACTTTGGGCACCGGCATAATCGCCACGCATCAGGGCGGCATTGCCATCCTTCAGCACAATGTCGGGCGTGCGCTTGACCGGAGGCGCGGCATCTCCTCCGCCGCCGTCAGTCTCAGCGGTGGCATCGGGCGCCGCCGATGCCGCGGGCCTGGGCGACGGATGGCCCCCATTCTGCATGGCGAAATTCATATCGTCGATCTGCTTCGCCAGGGTCGCATTCTGCTGCTGCACCTGGTTGGTCAGTTGATCGAGTTGCCCGCGCATGTCGCGCACCTGCTGCTCCAGGGTCATCACCCGGTCCAGCAACTGCGCGGTCAGGTCGCCACCGGCCGCCGACGACCCACCATTGCCGCTCCTGCCCCCCCCTTCGGGCATGGGCGGCGGAAGGATGCCACCACCCTGCCCGCCAGGCACCGCCGACTGCATCTGTGAAAGCTGCTGGCGCAGATCCATGATCTGGTTCTGCAACGCGATCCCTTCGCGACTCGTCATCTGCTCGGTGTCCTGCGCCTGTACCGCCAGCGGCGACAGGCCGGCCAGCAAAGTCAGGATCACCAGCCCCTTCGCGCGCGGCGGCAAGCCCCCACGATGTCGAAACGGCGAAAAAGAGCGGAAGGCAACAGACCGCATGATATGGATGTCTCCATGAACGCACCACCGCCGGCCCGGACCAATGCCGAGCACCGGAGGTCACAACCACCTTCTTATGCACGCCTGCTCCAAAGCCGTGAAGAGATCACGCACCCGGACAATGAAGAAGAGACCGTGCGTCACGCCGGCAATAAAAAAGCCGGCCAGGTCAATACCTGGCCGGCTTCCTTCAGCCGAACGAATGCTTCGGCCGGTTCGCTCAGCGAACCGACGTGATGCTGTTACGGTTCTGCGCCCAGGCTTCCTCGTCGTCACCCGTCGCGGTCGGACGATCCTTGCCGTAGGAAATCGTCGTGATGCGCGAGGCGGCAACGCCCTTGGCCACCAGGTAATCGCGCGCCGCGTTGGCACGACGCTCGCCCAGGGCGATGTTGTACTCTTCGGTGCCACGATCGTCACAGTTGCCGGCGAGCTGCACGGTCACCTGCGGATACTTCGCCAGCCAGGCGGCCTGACGGTCCAGAGTCGCCTGAGCTTCGCTGGACAGGTTGTTCTTGTTCAGTTCGAAGAAGACGCGATCGCCGACATTGGCGACCAGATCGGCTTCGCTGCCCGGCGTCACGCCAGTCGTCTGAGCGGCGGCGCCGGTACCGGTCGTGGCGCCCTTGTTCGTATCATCCGAGCACGCCGCGAGAAACACGGCCATGCCAAGCGCACCAAGAAGCTTCAGTCTCATTGGTTTTAGATCCTGAGATCGGTTCCCGCACGGAACCATATGATTAAGTTGCCGGTAAGCGTTATCTGGTTCCGACACTCGTTTTGTTCCGTCAACAACCCAACGACGAAACTATGCGAGACCGTGGAGCCCATCCGCCCGTTACCGCCAGACATGACAGACCGTCAAGATGCCCGTAACACATGCCGGGCATCTTGTTTTGCAGATCGGCCTGAAAAGCACAGTAATGCGCTATTTCGGTCGCGTTTTCAGCCGTTCAGCGGCGACCAGGCCGGATCTGACGACATGCCAACGGCCGGGATCGACCGCTCATGAAAGCCGGTAATATCGATCGTGCCGATCGAGGACGAGAACCCGGCCCCTCCGGACCCCGCCGCCGTCTGGCGGCAGAAGGCCAATACCCGGCCATTGGGGCAGAACGTCGGAGTATCCACAGTAAAGCCCTGGGTCAGTATTCGCTCGCCGGTACCATCAGGTGCCATCACGCCCAGCGAGAAGCTGCCGTTCGCGATGCGGGTAAAGGCGATCAGGTCGCCACGCGGCGACCAGACCGGCGAGCCGTACGTCCCGTTCCCATAGGAAATCCGCTTCGCACCGCCACCGCCCGCGCTCATGATATAAAGCTGCGGCGTACCCCCGCGATCCGAGTTGAAGACGATCTGCGACCCGTCCGGGCTGTAACAGGGGCTGGTATCGATGGCGCCGGAACTGGTGAGCTGCCGCTTGGCGCGTGAGGCCAGATCGACCGTATAGATGTCCGATCCCCCCCCGCGCGTAACGGACATCACGACCGTCCGCCCATCGGGGGCAAAGCGCGGTGCGAACGAAATCCCGTCGAAATCACCCAGCAATTGCTGCCGCCCGGTCGCAAGGTTCAGCACATACACGCGCGGCCGGTTATTGGCGTAGGACATGAAGGCCAACTGTTCGCTGACCGGGCTGAAACGCGGGGTCAGGGTCAGCCATTGGCCACCGGAGAGGTAATGGCTGTTGGCGCCGTCCTGGTCCATGATCGCCAGCCGGGTGATCTGGTGCGCACGCGGGCCGGACCGGGCGATATAGGCGATTCGCGAGTTGAAATACCCCTTCTCGCCCAGCAGCCGCTCATAGATCACATCGGCGATGATATGGGCGATCTTGCGCGCATCCCCGGCCCCCGCGGTGTAGGCGGTGCCCTGGATCTGCTGCCCGGTCAGCACGTCCCACAGCCGGAACTCGACGCGCAGCCCACCGCCGCCCGTGGTCGCGGTGCCGCTGACCAGCGCCCGCGCACCCAGCGATTTATAGGTGCCGAAATCCGGCACCCCCACCGGCAGCGCGCCATTGATGGGCGAGAACAGGCCGCAATTGCCCAGATCGCCCGAAATCACGCTGCTCACCAATTGCCCGGCATCGCCGCCCAGCACCGGAATGACGATCGGAATCGGCGCCGTGCGCGCCTGATCCACCGTAATTTCCGCATCGCCCGACGCGCCGGGCGCCGTCTGGGCCAGGGCGGATAACGGCATTGCCAGAACCCCGGCAGCGACACAACCGGTCCCAAGCAAGGCCCGACGGCCGAAATAGGTCGCCAGCACCGAGGCCTCGGCATCGGAAATCAGCGGAAGTTCACTCGAACGCATGGTCTTCTCCTCGAAGGCACCGACCGAGCAGCGCCTGGGCTGCCTCACGGACGGAAAACGAATTTAAGCTGCTGGGTCTGCCCCAGCATCGCCTTGGGTATGGGCAATTGCGCGCAGGTCGGGCTCAGCACCGCCGCCCGCGCCCGCTCGGCCAACGCGCGATAGGACGAATCCCCCGCCATCCGCGCCTGGGTCTCGGGCGCGAACTGTACGATGCGGGCCATGCCCGTACCATCCACCGTCACCACAAGATGTGCGACGAATTGCGCATAGTCCTTCGCCGCCGTATCCTCGGTATAGCAACGGCGCACGGCATTCCCGATCGCCTTCTGCTGGGCCGAACTCAGCGCGCTGGTAATGTCGCCATCGGGCGCGCCACCACCGTCGGGCGCACCGCCCTGCACCGGATTGGCCCGCGCCTTCGGCGGATGGGTCTGCTTCTGGTCGGCCCGGAACGCATCCAGCGTCGCCAGCAGCGAATGAGAATCCGGCACCGCCTTCTTCGCCTCGTTCGGCTGCGTGATGTGCGAGAATTGCTGCATCTTGGGCAGGGGCGCGGGCTCGGGCTGCGGCGACGGCGGCGCCGTCTCATGCGAGGGCACGGGCGGCGACGGCAGGGTCGGCGGTGCCGGGACGGCATCGGGCGACGGCTGCTGCACCTTGGGCGGCACCGGGGTGTCGGGCAGCTTCTGCGGAGGCGTCTCCGGCGGCGGAGGAATCGGCGGCGGCGGCGGAGGCGGCGGCGGGGCCTCCTCGTTCGGCGCCTTCACCGGCGGCGTGGGCGCCGGCGGAGCATCCTGCGGCACCGGGGCCGGAGCCGGCGCGGGCTTGGGCGCCGGCTTGTCGGCCTTGTGCGGCGTGCCGCCGCTATCCGACGGTGCAAACTCCATCTCGATGGTCGGCGGCGGCGGCGGCTCGGGCGGCACGGGCACATGCAGGCCCAGCAGCATGACCGTCAGCAGCACCATATGCGCAACGCCCGATACGACGATCGATCGCCGCATCAGCTTGCGTTCGGAACGACGCGGCGGAACCACGACGGCGGCTCTCCTACCCGATGGCGGTCAGGGCGCGCCGCCGCCCGAAGGCGGCTGCTGGGCCAGAAGGGCGACATGGGTGAAGCCGCCGGACGTGATACGGCCCATGACCTCCATCACGCGCCCATAATCGATATGCGAATCGCCGCGCACGAAGATGCGATGCGACGGATCGTTCTGGGCAGCCGCGCGCAACTGGTCCAGCAACTGGTCCGCCGACACCGGGTTGTCACCCAGATACAGCGACCCGTCACTGCGGATGGATACCGTGATCGGCTTGGTATCGGCATTGACCGGCGCCGCGTCGGTCTTCGGCAGGTCGACATTCACGCCGCTGGTCATCATCGGTGCCGTCACCATGAAGATGATCAGCAGCACCAGCATGACGTCGACCAGCGGGGTGACGTTGATGTCCGACATGGGGCGGCGACGCCCGCGGCGGCCGCCCCCTCCACCGAGGGAAACGCCCATGATTCAGCCCCTTTCTTCGGACTGGCGGGACAGGATCGCGGCGAATTCGGTACCGAACGCCGCCATCCGGTCCTCGAACAGGCCCAGACTGTTGCTGATGACGTTATAGGCGATCACCGCCGGAATGGCGGTCACAAGGCCGATGGCGGTGGCGAACAGCGCCTCGGAAATACCGGGGGCCACGACGGCCAGGTTGGTGTTGTGCATCGCCGCGATCGACCCGAACGCATGCATGATGCCCCACACCGTGCCGAACAGACCGATGAACGGCGCCACCGGCCCGATCGTGGCCAGAAAGATCATCCAGCGACCCAGCCGCTCCATCTCGCGCGTGATGGTGATGTTCATGGCGCGATCCACGCGCTCCTTCACCCCGCCGCGCGCCAGATCGATGCCGGCGATGCGCGCCGAGCGGCGCCATTCGCCCATCGCGGCGCCGAACACGGCCGCCATCGGATGCAGCGGCTTGGCGCCGTCTGATTCATACAGGTCGTCCAGGCTGCCGCCGGACCAGAACTTGTCCTCGAACGCCGACGCTTCGCGATTCACGCGACGCAGGGTCACGATCTTGTCGAAGATGATACCCCACACGACGATGCTGCTGACCGCCAGGCCGATCATCACCAGCTTGACGACGATCGCCGCGTGCAGAAACAAACTCCACAGCGACAGGTCGGACGCCGCCGCGCCCAGATTCGCCGCGTTAACCGCTTGGTCCAAAAACGCCTCCTGCACCTTCCGCACGCAGCTTCAGCACCGCCTCCCGACGCCGAGTCGGGGCAGTCCGACACTGCTTTCCATACTGTTCCTTATAGGCTTCCAGAAGAAAGCAGAAGCACCCCACGGCGGGACACATACGCCGCGCGGAAAAATTTTCTTCCGGACAGAAACGCGGGAAACGCCTCGCCCTAATCCAGCAATCCGATCAGAAGATCACGCCATAAAGGCGGAAATCGGGTAGCCCGGCCGTCGGCGGCACGCACGCAGGCCAGTCGCACGTCCAGATGCGCGCAACATTTGCCGTCCAGCAGGAATTCCTGCTCCAGCCGGCAACTGGCCGACCCCTGCTCGACCAGCCGGGTCGTGACGGTCACGACATCGTCAAGTCGCAACGGCCGCTTGTAGTCGATGGTCGCGCGATGGATGACGAAGGCCAGCCCGTATTCTTCCAGTAGCGAGAACGCCGAACGACCCAACCCGCGAATCGCCTCGGTCCGCGCCCGCTCGGCAAAGGCGAAATAGCGGGCATGATAGACAACCCCCCCCGCGTCGGTATCCTCGTAATAGACGCGAAACGGGATGCTGTGCTTCATCTGTCCTCTCCCTGCAAAAGATCGCCCTGATCGGCCTGCCGGGCGGGCGGTTGCAGCCCCAGATGGCGCCATCCGCGCTCACCCAGCATCCGCCCACGACTGGTCCGCAGCACCAGCCCTTCCTGGATCAGATAGGGCTCCACCACATCTTCCAGCGTGTCGCGGGCCTCGGCCAGCGCCGCCGCCAGCGTCTCCACCCCCACCGGGCCGCCATGGTGAAATTCGGCGATCCGGCGCAGATAGCGCCGGTCCATCGCATCCAGCCCCAGCGAATCGACTTCCAGCCGCGAGAGGGCCGCATCGGCCAGCACCCGGTCCACCGGCCCCGGCCGCGCGACCGAGGCAAAGTCGCGCACCCGCCGCAGCAGGCGCCCGGCAATCCGCGGCGTCCCGCGCGAACGGCGGGCGATCTCCTCCGCCCCCTCCGGCGTCAGGTCGAATTGCAGCTTCCGCGCCCCGCGCGAGACGATCTGCCGCAACTCCTCGGCCGTGTAGAACACCAGCCGCAGCGGAATCCCGAAGCGGTCGCGCAACGGCGTCGCCAGCAGCCCGGCCCGCGTGGTCGCCGCCACCAGGGTAAAGGGTGAGAGGTCGATCCGCACCGATCGCGCGGCCGGCCCCTCGCCGATAATCAGATCGAGCTGGAAATCCTCCATCGCCGGATACAGGACTTCCTCGATCGCCGGTTGCAGGCGATGGATCTCGTCGATGAACAGCACATCGCGCGGCTGCAGATTGGTCAGGATCGCCGCCAGATCCCCCGCGCGCTGGATCACCGGCCCCGAGGTGGCGCGGAACCCCACCCCAAGTTCGCGCGCCACGATCTGCGCCAGCGTCGTCTTGCCCAGCCCCGGCGGCCCATGCAGCAGCACATGGTCCATCGCCTCGCCCCGCGCGCGGGCGGCGGCGATAAAGATCGCCAGATTTTCGCGGCTGGCCTTCTGCCCGGTAAAATCCTCAAGTGTCTGCGGCCGCAGCCCGACCTCGCCCGCGTCCTCGTCCATGCGTCCCGGATCGACCGCGCGCGGAGGCAGATCGCTCATCGCGCCAGATCCCGCAGACTTTCACGGATCACCACGTCCAGATCACCTTCCTGCCCGGCCCCGGCCTCCTTCAGCCGTGCCAGAATCCGCGCCACCACCGGCTGCGCCTCGGCCCGGCGGAAACCCAGCCCCGCCAGCGCCAGCAGCACATCGCCCTCGACCCCGGCCGAGGCCGGTGCCACCGGCAGCACGATGCCCGCGCCAACAGGCAGCTTGCCCGCCTTGTCACGCAGTTCGGACAGAATCCGCTCGGCCAGCCGTGCGCCCACGCCCGAAACCCGCGTCAGCCCCGCCTTGTCCGCCGCCGCGATGGTGGCCGCAACATCGGCGGGCGAAAGCGCCGAGAGAATCGCCAGCGCCAGCTTGGCCCCGACCCCCTGCACCGTCGTCAGCAGCCGGAACCAGTCCCGCTCCGCCGCATCGGCAAAGCCGTAGAGCAGGAAGGCATCCTCCCGCACCACGGTCTCGACCAACACGCGGGAGATTTCGGGCGGCCGCGCCAGCGCGGAAAGGGTGCGGGTCGAAGCATGAACCAGATAGCCCACGCCATGCACATCGACCACGCAGCGATCGGCCTCGATCTGCCCGACCAGCCCGGTCAGTTGCGCGATCATGCCGTGCGCGTCCCCGCCGCCACGCGCAGGGCGCTGGCGCGATGATGCGCGTGGCAGATCGCCACCGCCAGCGCGTCCGAGGCATCGGCCCGCTTGATCGTCGCCGTGGGCAGAAGACGGCGCACCATCATCTCCACCTGCTCCTTGCTGGCGGCACCGGTGCCGACCACCGCCCGCTTCACCGCCATGGCACCGTATTCGGAAACCGCGATTCCGGCCAGCGCCGGCACCAGCAACGCAACCCCGCGCGCATAGCCCAGCTTCAGCGTCGAGGACCCGTTGCGGTTGACATAGGTTTCCTCCACCGCCGCCTCGGCCGGTTCGAACCGATGCACCAGGTCCATCAACCCGTCATGCAGGCAGCGCAGCCGGTCGGGCACCGCCGCGTCCCCATCGGTCGCGATCACGCCGTCGGCGACGTGGCTCAGGCGGTTGCCCGCCACGTCGATCATGCCCCAGCCGGTAAAACGCAGGCCCGGATCGATGCCCAGCAGCCGGACCACCGCCATCCCGGTCAGGCCGACAGCTTCTCGGCCACGTCGTCCGGCAGGTCGAAATTGGCGTAGACGGCCTGCACGTCGTCGCTCTCGTCCAGCACGTCGATCAGCTTCAGCACGGTGCGCGCCTTTTCTTCGTCCAGCGTCACGACGGTCCCGGGACGCCAGTCGAATTTCGCGCTCGCCGGCTCGCCAAAGCGCGTCTCCAATGCATCACGCACCGCGAAGAACGATTCCACCGGGCAGGTCACCTCGTGCCCGTCGGCGGTGCTCTCCACATTCTCGGCGCCGGCTTCGATCGCCGCCTCCAGCATCTCGTCCTCGCTGGCGACACTGGCGGGATAGGTGATCACGCCCAGCCGGGTGAACATGAACGACACCGAATTGGTCTCGCCCAGCGACCCGCCATATTTCGAGAACGCGGCCCGCACGTCCGATGCCGTGCGGTTGCGGTTGTCGGTCAGCGCCTCGACGATCACGGCCACGCCCGCCGGGCCGTAGCCCTCGTAGCGCACTTCCACATAATCGTCGCCGCCGCCGGCCCCCGTCGCCTTCTTGATCGCGCGCTCGACCGTGTCTTTCGGCATATTGACCTCGCGCGCCGCCGAAATCGCGGCGCGCAGGCGCGGATTGCTCGCAGGGTCAGGCAGGCCCGAACGCGCCGCCACGGTAATCTCGCGGATCACCTTGGCAAACTGCCGGGCCCGGCGCGCGTCCTGCGCGCCCTTGCGATGCATGATGTTCTTGAATTGCGAATGACCCGCCATCGTCCGTCTTCTCTAAATCTCTATATCTTCATCAAAACTAACGACCCGCTCCACTCAATGTTGGTCCGGAAACGTGGGCTGGTGAGCGAGAGTGCCGCAAAGCGGCACGCCCGTCGCGTGTTTCCGAGCACCGAAGCGGAGCGGCCTTATGGGCCGTGAGCATCGGAGCACAGGAAACGCGCGCCGGATCGCCACCAGCGCGCGTTTCCGGGCCAACATTCAGGCTAGGCGGCCGTGGCAGTGTTTGTACTTCTTCCCCGACCCGCAGGGACAGAGCGCATTGCGCGGCGTCTCGCCCCAGCTTGACGGATCATCGGGCATGATCGCACTGGCCCCGATCGGGGTTGCAATCGCAACGTCCCCCGCCGTCTCGGCGAACAGCGCACCGGGTCCGGGCTCCGAGGTCAGGCCCGGCACCTGCGGGTCGGCATGGATCTCGGCGGCGTGCGAGAACGGATTATCCAGAACCGGCGGCGCCACCTCGACACGCGCCATCGTCGAGGTCACGCGCAGGCGCATCTCATCGAGCATGGCGGTAAAGAGCTGAAACGCCTCGTGCTTGAACTCGTTCAGCGGGTCCTTCTGCCCATAGGCACGCAGGCCGATACCCTGCCGAAGCTGGTCCAGCGCCAGCAGATGCTCCTTCCACGCCGAGTCGAATGTGGTCAGCACCACCTGCTTCTCGATATAGCGCATCACCGAGGGGCCGAAATTGGCCGCCTTGGCCGCCTGGGCCTGCATCGCCGCCTGCTCCAGCCGTTCGGTCACCACGTCGCCGTCCACACCGTCCTCGCGGGCCCAGTCCGCGACCGGCAGATCCAGCCCCAGGGTCTCGCGCACATCCTCGGCCAGTTCGGCACTCTGCCACTGCTCGGCAAACGCCTTCTCGGGAATGCGCCGGCGCACCATGTCGTGGATGATTTCGGCCCGCATCTCCTGCACCGTCGCCGACAGGTCCTCGGCCCCCATGTATTCCCGACGCTGGGCGTAAACCTCCTTGCGCTGGTCGTTCATGACGTCGTCATATTTCAGCGTGTTCTTGCGCATGTCGAAGTTGCGGGCCTCGACCTTCTTCTGCGCGCGCTCCAGGGCCTTGTTGATCCACGGATGAACGATCGCCTCGCCGTCCTTCAGGCCCAGGCGCTGGAGCATCCCGCCCATCCGCTCGGTCCCGAAGATGCGCATCAGATCGTCTTCGAGCGAGATGAAAAAGCGCGAATTGCCCGGATCGCCCTGCCGCCCGGCACGGCCGCGCAACTGGTTGTCGATCCGGCGGCTTTCATGCCGCTCGGTGCCGATCACATACAGCCCGCCCGCCGCGCGGACGATGCCGTGATATTCCGCCACCTGCGCACGAATTTCAGCCTCGCGCCGCGCCTTTTCCTCGGGGTCCTCCACATCCGCCAACTCCTGGCGAATGCGCATCTCCACGTTGCCGCCCAGCTTGATGTCGGTGCCGCGCCCGGCCATGTTGGTCGCGATCGTAATCGCCCCCGGCGCGCCGGCCTGGGCCACGATCGTCGCCTCCATCTCGTGGAAACGGGCATTCAGCACATTGTGGCGAATGCCCCGCTTCTTCAGAAGCTCCGACAGATACTCGCTCTTCTCGATCGAGGTCGTTCCCACCAGCACCGGCTGCGGCGTCTTGGATATCTCCTCGATCAGGTTGCTGACGGCCTCATATTTCTCGCGCGCGGTCAGATAGACTTCGTCGTCCCCATCCTTGCGCGACACCGGCAGGTTGGTCGGAATCTCGACCACGTCCAGCTTGTAGATCTCGGCAAATTCATCGGCCTCGGTCATCGCCGTGCCGGTCATGCCCGACAGCTTGGGATAGAGGCGGAAATAATTCTGGAAGGTGATCGAGGCCAGCGTCTGGTTTTCCTGCTGGACCTCGACATGCTCCTTGGCTTCCAGCGCCTGGTGCAGCCCGTCGGAATAGCGGCGGCCATCCATCATGCGGCCGGTGAACTCGTCGATGATGATCACCTTGCCGCCACGCACGATGTAGTCCACATCGCGCGAGAACAGCGTATGGGCGCGCAGCGACTGCTGCACATGGTGAATCACCGCGATGTTGTGGATGTCGTACAGCCCGCCCTCGGCCAGCACCCCCGCCTCGCGCAGCATGGTCTCGACCTGTTCCGACCCCGAATCGGTCAGGATCACGGTGCGGAACTTCTCGTCCTTCTCGAAGGTCTCGGGCAGCTTCACCAGTTCGCGCACCACCTCGTCCACCGAACGATAGAGGTCCGAACTGTCGTCGGCCGGGCCGGAGATGATCAGCGGCGTCCGCGCCTCGTCGATCAGGATCGAATCCACCTCGTCCACGATGGCGTGGTGGAAGGGGCGCTGCACCATGTCCTCGATCCGGTACTTCATATTATCGCGCAGATAATCGAAGCCGAATTCGTTGTTGGTGCCGTAAGTGATATCGGCCCGGTAAGCCGCGCGCCGTTCCTCGTCGGCCATATTGGGCACGATCACGCCCGTGGTCAGTCCCAGGAAGCTGTAGACCTGGCCCATTTCCTCGGCATCGCGGCGGGCCAGATAATCGTTGACCGTCACCACATGCACGCCCTTGCCGGCCAGCGCGCTCAGATACACGGCCAGCGTCGCCACCAGCGTCTTGCCTTCGCCGGTCCGCATTTCCGCGATCCGCCCGGCATGCAGCACCATGCCGCCGATCAGCTGCACGTCGAAATGCCGCATCCCCAGCACGCGGCGCGCCGCTTCGCGCGCTACCGCAAACGCCTCGGGCAGCAGCGCATCCAGCGACGTACCTTTCGCGATCCGCTCCCGGAACTCCCCCGTCTTGGCCGCGAGGGCGGCATCGTCCAGGGCGCGCAGCGCGGGTTCGTGCGCGTTGATCTCGGGCACGCGGCGCTGGAAAGCCTTCAGAGAACGATCGTTGGCGGTTCCAAACAGGGCACGGGCAAGACTGGCGAACATGTAGACCTTCCGGAATGGCGCGGCCCCACCCCCGGCCGGACTCCCGGACGGGCTGGAACTGGAGCAAGGGCATTCGCGCGCGCGGCATCTGAGATAGGACCCACACCGCCACCGGTCAACCGAAGCCCGCCTGGAAGGCTGTTTCAAAAGCCTCCTTTCCGCCCCGCGCCCACCCAGCCTTGCAGGACCGGACAGGCTCGGCCATGATGAAACGGACGCTTTATATTTTAGGGTTCTCAACACATGCGGCCTTCCAGCCCGGCAGCCTCCATTCTGGCGGCAGCCCTGCTCGTTCCTGCGCTTTCCATCCCTCATGCCCGTGCCGCGGCCCCGGCTGCCGCACCGGCCGCCAGCACGGCTCAGCCGGCAGCCCCGGCCAATCCGAACCCGCTGGTCGCCACCGTGAATGGCGAAGACATTCACCTGGACGATGTGCGCCAGGCCGCAGCCGGCATGCCGCAGCAGCTGCGCCAGCTGCCGCCGAACATGATTTTCCCGATGCTGCTGAACCAGATCATCGACCAGAAGGCGATCCAGGTCGCGGCGCACAAGGAGGGGCTGGAGAACCAGCCCGAGGTCAAGCAGCAGATGCAGACCGCCGCCTCCAACGCGCTGCAAAATGCCTACCTGTCGCAGAAGGTCACGCCGACGCTGACCGACGCCGCGATCCAGGCCTATTACGACCAGAACTACGCGAACAAGAAGCCGGAGCAGGAAGTCCACGCCCGCCATATCCTGGTGGCGACGGAAGCCGAGGCGAAGGACGTGATCAAGCAGCTCAAGGCTGGCGCCGATTTCACGGCCCTGGCCACCAAGCTGTCGACGGACAAGGCTTCGGCCAAGCAGAATGGCGGCGACCTCGGCTGGTTCAAGAAGGGCGACATGCTGCCGGCCTTCTCCGACGCCGCCTTCGCCATGAAGCCCCACACCATCAGCCAGACGCCGGTGCATACCCAGTACGGCTGGCATGTGATCGAGGTGCTGGACACCCGCACCGCCGCCATCCCCAAGCTGGACGCGGTGCGTGACGAAGTGCGCCAGAAGCTGATCCAGCAGGGCGTCCGCGAGGCGGTCGAAAAGGCGGTGGCCGGCGTCAAGGTCGTGCGTTACGACCCCAACGGCAAGCCGATCGCCGACACCCCCGCCCCGGCGGCACCGGCCCCGGCTGCTCCGACCAAGAAGTAACGACCAACCCGGCCGCTTCATCCGGTTTCGGCGGGGCCCCCGGGGGCGCGGGCGGGGGCCGCGGCCCCCCCCCCCCCCCCCCCCGCCCCCCCCCCCACCCCCCCCCCCCCCCCCCCCCGCCGCCCCCCCCCCACCCCCCCCCCCCCCCCCCCCCCCCCCCGGCTCCATGCACACCAAGCCCTCCCCGCCCCCGGCGGGTCGGACCACACCACTCCCAGATAAAACCGCTCCCAGACAAAGAAGACCGGACCGATGGCTCCCCTCCCCGTATCTCCCCTCGCCCGCGCGCTGCCGGACCTTCCGCCCGTGGCCGGGGTGCGTTTCGGCGCGGCGGCGGCCGGCATCCGCTATGTCGGGCGGACCGATCTGGTCATGGCGGATTTCGCCCCCGGCACCACGGTCGCCGGCGTCTTCACCCGCAATAAATGCCCCGGCGCACCCGTTGACTGGTGCCGCGCCGCGCTGCCGGACGGCTCGGCCCGCGCGCTGGTGGTCAATGCCGGCAATGCCAACGTCTTCACCGGCCGCGCCGGCTACGAAGCCACCCAGGCCAATGCCGCCGATGCCGCCCGCCTGGTCGGTTGCGCGGCCAGCGAGGTCTTCCTGGCCTCGACCGGCGTGATCGGCGAGGTTCTGCCCTACGAGAAGATTTCCACCGCCCTGCCCGGCCTTTACGCCACCCTGTCGGAAACCGGCTGGGCGGACGCCGCGCGCGGCATCATGACCACCGACACCTTCCCCAAGGCGGCGGTGCGCGAGACGGAAATCGGCGGCGTGCCGGTCCGCATCCAGGGCATCGCCAAGGGCAGCGGCATGGTCGCGCCCGACATGGCGACCATGCTGTGCTTCGTGGCCACCGACGCCGCCCTGCCGCCCAGCATCCTGCAACCGCTGCTGGCGGCGGGCACCGACCGCAGCTTCAACCGCACCACGGTCGATTCCGATACCTCGACCTCGGACATGGTGCTGCTGTTCGCCACCGGCCAGGCCGGCACCCCCCCCGTCGCCACGCCCGACGATCCGGCACTGGGCGCGTTCGCCACCGCGCTGAACGCTCTGCTGCTGGAACTGGCCCTGCTGGTGGTGCGCGACGGCGAGGGCGCCACCAAGCTGATCGAAATCCAGGTCAAGGGTGCCGTCAGCGACGAATCCGCCCGCAAGGTCGCGATGGCCGTCGCCAACTCCCCCCTGGTCAAAACCGCGATCGCCGGCGAGGACGCCAACTGGGGCCGCGTCGTCATGGCCGTGGGCAAGAGCGGCGAACCCGCGAACCGCGACACGCTGTCGGTCGCCATCGGCGGCGTCTGGATCGCCCGCGAAGGCACCGTGGTGCCCGGCTATGACGAAACCCCGGTCGTCGCCCACATGAAGGGTCCGGAGATCGAAATCACGATCGACCTGGGTCTCGGCAACGGCATCGGCACGGCCTGGAGCTGCGACCTGACCCACGGCTATATCGACATCAACGGGTCCTATCGCAGCTGACTGCGCGTAGCCGACCGACCGCGCGGAGACCGCTCCATGCCTGACGTGCCACCGCTTTCCGACCCGTTCGGCAGCCTCCATCCCCGCTATGTCTGGGTCTATGCCGGCTTCTGGTTCAGAGCGCTGGCCTGGATCATCGACGCGTTCATCCTCAGCGTGCTGGGTGGCATCATGCGGCTGGCGGTCTCGCCCAGCCTCACCCTCACGGTGACCAACAGCGGATCGGCAGCGAACAAATACCAGATCTCGGACATCGTCCGCATCAGCGACGTCATCAGCACCGTCCCGGCGGATTATTCCTATTCCTACAGCGGTTTCCATCCGACATGGCATGGCAACGGACTGTACGAGGTGCTCCAGATTCTCCTGCCGGCGCTTTATTATATCCTGTTCGAATCCTCGCGCCTGCAAGGCACTCCCGGCAAGCGGGCCTGCCGCATGCGCGTCACCGACCTGCACGGCCAGAGAATCGGCCTCGGCCGCGCGACGGTGCGGTATTTCGGCCATTTCCTGTCGATCCTGACACTGGGCCTGGGGTTCCTGATGGTGATGTGGACCCGCCGCAAACAGGCCCTGCACGACCTGCTGGCCGGCACCTGCGTCATCCGCCAGCAGGAGGAAGCGCTCGTCAGCTTCAATCCACCCCGATAAAAAGGCGGCTTTCGCGGGAGGCCACACCTCATGTCGAACGCCTTCTTCACGCCCGATGCCGTCGCCACGACGCTGGAGCGCGTCCGGGCCGCCACGCCACTGGTCCATAACATCACCAACATCGTGGCCGCGAACAGCACGGCTAACGCCCTGCTGGCGCTCGGCGCCTCGCCCGCCATGGTCGATGCCGAGGAAGAAGTCGAAGCCTTCGCCGCCCAGGCGGCCGCCCTGGTGGTCAATATCGGCACCATCACCGCCCCCCAGGCCGCCGCCATCGCCCGCGCCACAAAGGCGGCCCAACGTGCCGGCACGCCATGGATTCTCGATCCGGTGGCGGTCGGGGCACTCGCCTTCCGCGCCCGGATCGCGCTGGACAGCCTGGCCCACGCCCCACGGGCGATTCGCGGCAACGCCTCGGAAATCATCGCACTCGCCCACCTGCGCGACGGCCATGCCGAACCGCCACCCCAAGGGCGCGGTGTGGATTCGCTAAAAACCGCCGAACAGGCCGTGGACGCAGCCGCCCGGCTGGCACGGTCAACCGGCGCCTGCGTCGTCGTCAGCGGCGCGACCGACCACATCACCGACGGCACACGGATCGCCACGGTCGCGAACGGCCACCCGATGATGACGCGCGTCACCGCCCTGGGCTGCACCGCCACCGCACTGGCCGGCGCCTGCCTGGCCGTGGAGCCCGATGCGATGGCCGCCTGCGCGCATGCCATGGTCCTGATCGGCCTGGCGGGCGAGCGCGCGGCCCGCGAAGCCACCGGTCCCGGCAGCCTGCAAGTCCGCCTGCTGGACGCACTGTATCAACTGGACCGCAATACGGTGACGCAAGAGGCGCGGATCGCTATCCTGACTCCATGAGAGCCTGACTGGAGATGCGCGTCGGACCACCAGCGCGCATTTCCAATCAGGCCCTGCGTAACAACCCGGTCCCAACCCGGTTCATCCCTCCAGGAGGTCATACACAGGCATGTCGGTCTTCCCCGTTCGTGGTCCTTCCTTTCCCCGCGCCGGGCGGCGCCCATGCCGGATGATGCCGATCCTGGTGCTGCTTCTCGGCACATTCTGCACATTCTGCCTGCCGTCGGCTCCCGGCCGGGCCGCCGATACCGCGGCCGCATCCCCGTCCACGTCGCAATCCACCCCACCAGGCATGACCGCCCAGCAGGCGCAGCAGGTGCTGGGCGTGCTGAACGATCCGCAGAAGCGCGCCGAGTTCACAAACACCCTGAATGCGATCGCAAAAGGCCTGCCACAGACGGCCTCAGCCGCGCCTTCGGCGGCCAATCCTCCGGCCGCCACCTCCGCCGACACGTCGGATGTGGCGCTGGAACCCGACAGCGTGGGCAGCGACGTGCTGGGCGAACTGTCCACCATGCGCAACGGCATCGTCCACCAGACCCGCCAGTTCGCCGCCCTCTTCGCCAACCTAGCCTTCGTCGGCCACTGGTTCCGCACCGAACTGTCCGACCCTGAGTCGCGCAACGCCCTGTTCGATGCACTCGGCCGCGCCGGGCTGATCATCCTCCTCGCCATGGCCGCCGAGCGCGGCCTGTCCATCGCGTTGCGCCGGCCGCTCAACAGCATCACCGCCCGCGCGGTCGATGCCGAGCACCGTCTGAACCAGCGCGCGGCCCGGGTCCGGGTCGCGGACAGCGCACCCGTGCCCAGCGGGGAAACACAGGCCGAACGCACCGTCCAAGACACGCGGCGCCAGGATGACCGCAAACAGGTCGAAACCCTGCGCATCATCCGCCGGATTCCCTTCTCGCTGCTGCATCTGCTGACCAAGCTCCTGCCCGTGGCCCTGTTCCTGGGCATCGGTTATGCCGGCGCGGCCTTCCTCGGCGGCAGCGAGCAGGCCGAACTGGTCACGCTCACCCTGGCCAATGCCTATGCCGCGGCCCGTGGAATCTACCTGCTGGTCGAAACCGTGATGGTGCCGAAATCGCCCACCATCCGGCTATGCAAGGCATCGGACCGCACCGCCCGGATCGTCACGCGCTGGTGGAACGTGCTGGTCGCGATGCCCTCGATCGTGGTCTGCCTCTCCACGCTGGGCGGGTTGTTCCATCTCGCCCCGCGCGGCACCGAGGCCCTGATCCGCGCGCTGGTGCTGGCCGAGCATCTCATGGTCGCGGTGTTCATCTGGCGCATCCGCCATCAGGTGGCGGCGGCCCTGCATCCGCCGGCCCGCTTCCAGAACAGCCCGTTCTGGCAGTTCCTGGGCCGCCTGGCGCAATTGTGGTGGCTGCCGGCCATGGTGTTCGACCTGGCACTCTGGCTGGTCTGGGCCACCCAGATCCGTGGCGGCTATGCCTGGATCTGGCGCACCGCGGTCATGACGATCGTCGTCATCATCGTCTCGCGCATGCTGGCCCTGCTGCTCTTCGGCGCGCAGAACCGCCTGTTCCATATCAGTGACGACACCGAAACGCGCTATCCCGGCCTGCGGGCGCGCGCCGATCACTATTATCCCTATGCCAGGCGCACCCTGTCGGCGCTGCTGGTGTTCGTCACGGTCGTCGTCCTGTTGCAGGCGTGGGGCCTTCCGGCCGTCACCTTCTTCCTGCATGGCGACCTGGGCACGCGGATCGTCGCCGCCATCCTGTCGGTCATGATCGCCTTCACGGTCGCGATCGTGGTGTGGGAGGCCGCGAACGCCGCGTTGCAGAACCAGATCAACCGGTACGAAAGCAGCGAGCAGGTCTCGCGCGCCATCCGGCTGCGCACGGTCCTGCCGATCATCCGCACCGTGCTGCTGACGGTCATCGTCATCATCGTCGCCGTCACCACCCTGTCGCAGATCGGCCTCAACGTCGCGCCGCTGCTGACCGGCGCGGGCATCATGGGCGCCGCCATCGCCTTCGGCTCGCAAAGCCTGGTCAAGGATTTCATCACCGGCTTCTTCATGCTGGTGGAAAACGCGATGCAGGTCGGCGACTGGGTCACCGCCGGCGGCGTCTCCGGCACGGTCGAACATCTCTCCATCCGCACGCTGCGCCTGCGTACCGTCACGGGCGACGTCCACATCATCCCCTTCTCGTCCGTCACCTCGATCGCCAATACCTCGCGCGACTATAACGTGGTGATCGTCAGCTTCATGCTCGACCTCTCCGAAAACCCCGACCGCGTGGCCGGCATCCTGGCGAAAGTGGTCACCGAAATGCGGGCCGACGCCCAGTTCGCCCCGATGATCCTGTCCGACTTCACCTTCCTCGGTGTCGATAACGCCGACGGGAACGGTGCAAAATTCCTCGGGTCGTTCCGCACCACAGCCGGCAGCAAATGGAAGGTATGGCGCGAATATTACCGCCGCCTGGGCCTGCGCATGGTCGCCGAAGGGGTGAAATTCCCGGTCCCCACCGCCATCTCGCTGATGAGCAATTTCGGGGGCGCGCCCCTGCTGGTCGGACAGACGCCGCCGGGGCCGCCCGCCAATACCAACACCGCACCGGCGGCCCCCCAATCGGACCCCTCCCATGAATGACACCTCCCTGCCAGCCGATCTGGCCGGCGTCGAATCCCCCCTGGAGCAGGACGGCTTCGCCTGCCTGCACGCCTCCACGACGCGCGCGCTGCTGGAACCGTACGGCCTGGCGGACTGGGCGGGTTTCGCCGCAAGCTGGAACCGGCTGGGGCTGGACCGCTACATGGCCGATGGCGGCCGCTACCGGCGGCGGCGGCACGCCACCTACACGGTTTCGGCCGAGGCGATCGAACGCAAGAAGCACCAGCCCCACTATCAGAGCCGCGATTACAACGAACTGAATGGCGGCATCGAACGCTGGTTCCGCCCCGTGGAAACCACGATCGGCACCCATCCCGCCCTCATCGCCGTGCTGCGGCTGATGCGTCGGCTGGTCACCGACCTCACGCCGCCCGACCGGCGCCCCGATGTCTGGCATGTCGAAATCCACCAGTTCCGCATCGAAGCCCGCGCCGGGGAACCGGGCGAGCCGACGCCCGAAGGGCTGCATCGCGACGGCGTGGACTGGGTGCTGGTCCTGATGATCCAACGCGAGAACGTGGCCAGCGGCGAGACGACGATCCACGACCTGCATCGCCGCCCCGTCGGGCATTTCACCCTGACCGACCCGCTGGACGCCGCCCTGGTGGACGATAACCGCGTCTATCACGGCGTCACCGCCGTCCGACCGATCGACCCCGCACGCCCCGCCTGGCGCGATGTCCTGGTCGTGACCTTCCGGCACCAGTAGGGCTGCCCCCACCCACATGCTGTTCAGCACCCAGGCTTTCCTGCTCGGCTTCCTGCCGCCGACTCTCGCCCTGTTCTATCTGTGCGCCGGCCACCGCACGGCGCGCCAGGCGGTCCTGGTGGCGGCCTCCCTGCTGTTCTACGGCCTGTGGAACTGGCGTTTCGTCCCGGCGCTGGTGGCGCTCACGGTGGCCAACTGGGCGCTGGGCCGCGCCTGGGCGGCCACCGGGCGCCGCCTCTGGCCGATCACGGGGATCGTGCTGAACCTCACGATCCTCTTCACCTTCAAATACGCGCATTTCTTCGCCGAGAGCCTGGATTGGGCGACGGGCCGTCCTCCGCCCGCCTGGACCATCCTCCTGCCGCTGGGCATCTCGTTCTTCACCTTCCAGAAAATCGCCTATCACGCCGACCTGCTGCGCGGCGCCCGCCCGGTGCGGGGCATGCTCGATTTCCTGGAATTTGTGACCTTCTTCCCTCAGTTGATCGCCGGCCCCATCGTCCGCCATTCGGAAATCGTGCCGCAATTCGGCACCAGCCCGCGCGGCCCCGCGATGTGGGAGAACCTGTCACGCGGCGCGATGCTCCTGCTGCTGGGTCTGGCGAAAAAGGCCGGCGTGGCCGACACGCTGGCCCTCACCTGCAACCCGCTCTTCGCGCACGCGGCCACGGGCGCCACGCCGAACCTCGCGGAAGCATGGGTCGCGGCCCTCACCTACACGCTGGAAATCTTCTTCGATTTCTCGGGCTATTCCGACATGGCGATCGGCATGGCGCTGATGTTCGGCCTCCGCCTGCCGTTCAATTTCGACGTACCCTACCGCGCCACCAGCATCCGCGCCTTCTGGCAGCGCTGGCACATGACCCTGTCGCGCTTCCTGCGCGATTACGTCTACATCCCCCTCGGCGGCAACCGGCGCGGGCTGATGCGCCAGATGACCAACCTCATGGCGACCATGATGCTGGGCGGCCTGTGGCACGGCGCGGGCTGGACCTTCGTGGCATGGGGTGCGCTGCATGGCGCGGGCCTGGCCGTCAACCATGTCTGGACGCGCGCGGGCCTGCGCCTGCCGGCGCTGGCGGGATGGGCGGCAACGATGCTGTTCGTCATCATCGGCTGGGTGCTGTTCCGCGCGCCCGACTTCCCCACCGCCGGGCGCGTCCTGCGCGGCATGGCCGGCCTGGGCGGGCTGGGGCATGCGCGAATCCTCGATGCGGCGGTGTTCTGGGTCGCCCTGGCCGTGGCGCTGGTCGGCCCCTCCTCGCAGGACGCGATGCTGCGGATGTTGCGCCCCAGCCCCCTGGTCGCGGTCCCCGCCGCGATCGCCTTCGTCTTTCTGCTTCTGCTGATCGGCGGGCGGATTCCCGATGCCTTCATCTATTTCCAGTTCTGACCCCCAGACCCGATGGCGGGGCTTTGCCCGCGCGTTCGCCGTCACGGCGGCCGCGCTCGGCGCAACCCTCTCCCTGTTCGTCGCCCTGGTCGATCCATGGGACATGCTCCCCCTGTCGCCGCCCTGGCACCGGATTCCGATTTCCAGCAACGCGCGCTACAGCATGCCGGCGCTGGCCATCAGCCCGCGCTTCGACTCGGCGATGGTCGGCACCTCGACCGGCCGCCTGCTGCAACCGGCCATCCTCGACACCCCGTTCGACGCGCATTTCGTCAACCTGGCCATGAACAGCGCCACGCCATGGGAACAGGGCCGCATCCTGCGCCTGTTCCTGCGCCACCATCCCACCCCCCGCGTGGTGCTGATCGACATCGACGCCGAATGGTGCTTCGCCGACCGGCACGGCCTGTCCGAACCCAACCGGCCGATGCCGGACTGGATGTACGAGGGCTCACCCTGGCGCGGCTATACCGAGATGTTGACCATGTATGCGGTGCAGGAAGCCGCCAACCAGTTCATGTGGCTGATCGGGCACAAGCAGCAGCGCTTCGGCTCCGACGGCTATACCAGCTTCGTCCCCCCCGACAGCCGCTACGACCCGCGCCGGGTCGACGAACTGTTCCGCACCTGGGCCTTCGACACGGCGAAGGCGGACGGCCCCGCCCGCGCCCCCGCCTCCGTCCCGTTCCTGATCGACCTGCTGGCCGCCATTCCGGCGAAAACCACCAAGATCCTGTGGTTCCCCCCGTCATCGCGGGAACAGCAGGGCGCACCGGGCAGCCAGGTCGCGGCGACCCGCGCCGCCTGCCGCACCGCCATGGCCGCCATCGCCCGCGCCACCCCGCACACCATGGCGATCGATTTCGAAATCCCCGGCCCCATCGCCGACAGCCGGGCCAGCTTCTGGGACCCGATCCATTACCGCCAGGCGGTCGCCCACATGGTGATGGACGATCTGGCGACCGCCGCCATGGGTCGAGACGTGCCCGCGACGCAGAGCAGGGTTCTGGTGCCCCCCCATCCTTGATGGCCGCCCCCCTTGCCGGACGGCTTCCATCTGATAAGGAGACAGAACCCGTCCACGGGCGCTCCGTCGCCTGCCCACCTTTTTCCAGCCCCGTCTCGGGACGTGCTGCGATATGGAGAGGCTGTGAACAGTACCGATCGCGGTCCGGAATGGTCCCTGGAGGCCAGCGACACTGCCAACGTGATCGTCCTGTCCGGCGACTGGATCGCCCAGCAGGGCCACGTCCCCGATTTCCCGTCCGACGGGCTGCGCCAGGCACGACCGGGCCAGAAGCTGACCTTCCGCACCGATCGTCTGGGCCGCTGGGATACCGGGCTGATCGGCTTCCTCTGGGCGCTCAAGCAGGGCGCGGCCCAGGCGCATCTGGAGATGGACGCCGACACCCTGCCCGACGCGGCGCACAAGCTGCTCGACCTGCTGCC